>JBOGHY010000060.1:0-12317 GCA_050742375.1 Acidimicrobiales bacterium
GGCCCTGGCGAGAAGGTACTTCCGTCGCAGGTGTCCACCGGGCGCGACCTTATCGACGGCGCTCGCGGAATCGGTCGTGCCGAGATAGGCGCCCGCCACGACCACTGGGCCCGGGGGATCCCAGGGAGGCCGCCGTCGCCTTTACTCCCACTCGATCGAGGCCGGAGGCTTGCTCGTGACGTCGAGCACCACGCGGTTCACCTCTTCGACCTCGTTCGTGATCCGGTTCGAGACGAGCGCCAGGACTTCGTGAGGAAGCCGCGCCCAGTCGGCCGTCATGGCATCCTCGCTCGTCACCGGACGCAGCACTACCGGCCACCCGTAGGTGCGGGAGTCACCCTGGACGCCAACCGAGCCAACCTCGGCGAGCAGCACGACGGGGAACTGCCAGATGCTCCGATCCAAACCGGCCCGTGCCGTCTCCTCCCGCACGATGGCGTCGGCTCGCCTCAGCACCGCCAGGCGCTTCTCCGTCACCTCGCCGACGATCCTGATGGCGAGGCCCGGACCGGGGAAGGGCTGGCGCCACACGATGGCTTCGGGCAGCCCAAGCTCGACACCGATGCGGCGCACCTCGTCCTTGAAGAGCGCCCGCAGCGGCTCGACGAGGCGGAAGGAGAGGTCCTCTGGGAGCCCGCCGACGTTGTGGTGGCTCTTTATGACAGAAGTTCCCGCACCGCCGCCCGACTCGACGACGTCGGGGTAGAGCGTCCCCTGTACAAGGAGCTCGATAGGGGGCCGGCCAGAGCCGTTCTCGGCGATCACCTCGCGGGCCGCCTCCTCGAAGGCCTTTATGAACTCGCGTCCGACGGCCTTGCGCTTGTCCTCGGGATCACGAAGACCCGCGAGGGCCGAGAGGAACCGCCCGGCGGCGTGCTTGGTGCGAAGGCGCACCCCTGTGGCGGCGACGAAGTCCTCTTCGATCTGTGCCGCCTCGCCCTCTCGCAGTAGCCCATGGTCGACGAAGACGCAGGTGAGGCGGTCGCCCACGGCTCGCTGCACGAGTGCGGCGGCGACGGCGGAGTCGACCCCACCCGAGAGGCCGCAGAGGACTTGGCGATCGCCCACCTCGTAACCGAGCGCCTCTACGGTCGACTCCACGATGCCGGCAGGCGTCCAGGTGGGCTCGATCCCGGCACCGCGGTAGAGGAACGCCTCGACCACGTCCTGACCACCCTCGCTGTGAGCGACCTCGGGGTGCCACTGCAGGCCGAAGAGCCGCCGTTCATGGTCCTCGAAAGCAGCCACCTCGGCACCTTTTGACGACGCCGTGACCAAAAGCCCCTCCGGTGCCACGACCACCGCATCACGATGAGACATCCATGCGCTCAGGCGTTCGGGGAGCCCCTCGAAGAGCAGGCTCGGCCCCCCCCTCACGACCTCGGTCCGCCCGAACTCTGCCTGGTTGGTGTGCTTCACCACCCCGCCGAGGGCCTCGGCCATCAGCTGGAAGCCGTAGCACACGCCGAGCATGGGGACGCCGGCGTCGAAGAGGCCCCGCTCGAGGCGCGGCGCGCCCTCGGCATAGACGCTGGCTGGGCCGCCGGACAGGATTATCGCCGCCGGACGGCGCGAGAGGATCTCGGAGACGTCGGCGTCGTGGGGCACGATCTCGCTGTAGACGCCCGCCTCGCGGACGCGCCGCGCAAGGAGCTGGGCGTACTGGGCGCCGAAGTCGACGACGAGGACCGGGCGGGTCGCCACGGCGGGAGTATCGCACTAAGCCGCGACGTTCCCGTGCCGCTCGGGGCGCCGAGCAATCCGGCGGGCGCTGCGGCGCGAAATCTCCGACCGTGAAGAGACACACCGCGTCCACGACCGGCGGCGCCAGTCCCGCTGGCTCGCCGCGAAGGCTCCTCCTCGGCGGCGCCCTCGTCGCCGTCTCCCTGCTCGCGGCCTGCGGGTCCGCCTCGGCCAGGAGCACCACGACCTCGACCAGCTCGAAGGGCTACTGAGAAAGGCGCGCCACGATCCGCTTTGTCGTGAAGTGCGTCCCGGCGAGGAAGCGAAGCAACGGCCCCATGCTCGGTGCGGCGAGAGGCCCGACGAAGTAGAGCCCGGGCACGCTCGACTCGAAGCATCGTGAGAGCACCGGCGCACCGCTGCTCGGGCCGACTACGACGGACCGGCGAAGCTCGGCCGACATGCACCCGAGGCGGGCGAGGTCGTAGCGGTAGCCCGTGCCGGCGATGACGTGGTCGAAGCGCGCCGGTCCCTTGCCGTTGGAGGGGCTCGCGAGCGAGAGCTCGACGCCGCTACCGGCGGAGCGCGCCCCGACGATCCTCGTCCCCGTGCGCACCGGGAAGAGTCCGTCCACACGCGGGCGGAGCCACCAGGCCACTGACGGACCGAGGCTGCGGTAGGACTTGAGCGCCCGGTAAGGCTCAGAGAAGCTTCGGAAGACGTCTGGGAGGTTGAAGTAGAACCAGCACCGCCAGCCCTCGCAGAGCTTGGTGACGGGGCGCCGCAGCCGCGGGGCGAAGCCGGACGGCTCGGGATTGGGATCGGTGTAGGACACCGCCGACGCACGGCAGAGCACCTCCACCTCGGCCCCGTGCTCGTGCAACAGCGCCGCCGTCTCGAAGGCGGACTGCCCGGCTCCCACCACCGCGACCCGGCGCCCGGCGAAGCCGTCCAGCTTGGGGTGTGCCGAGGCGTGCGAGACGAGGTCTCCTGGCAGGCCGCCGAGCTCGGAGGGCACGTGGGCGAAGGGAACTATCCCGACCGCCACGACCACCCGCCGGGCGCGCAGCTCCGCGCCGGACTCGTCGCGCACGAGGTAGGAGCCGGCACCCCGGTCGAACGACGTCACCATGGCCTGGTTGACGTCTGGGACTAGCCGGTCGGCGAACCACTGCGAGTAGGCGACGAAGGTGTCGAGGCTGAGAGGGCTGCCGCGTTCCACGTAGCCGATGCTGGCGACGGCGCAGTAGTCCTTCAAGTGGTAGCCCGCCTCCGGTGCCGCAACGTCGGAGGCGTAGGGCTCGGACTTGAGCAGCATCCCGCGGGGCATGTGGCAGCGCCACGCAGAGAACGGATCTCCGTAGACGACGTGGCTCGTGCCAGTCTTCGACAGGTGGGCGGCGAGGGCGAGACCGTAGGCCCCCGCACCCACGATGGCGACGTCAGCGCCCGGCGTCATCTCGGGACGAAAGAGCCACGGCGGACCGGCAGGGGGCCCGGCGGCATCCGGCACACAGGACAGGTGCCAGCCCCGTCGGCGGCGAGGACTGAAGGCCCGGGACCGCACCGGAGGAGGTTGCCGGCGAGTCGCTGCCTGCCAGCCAAGGCAAGGCCGAGCTTGACGGCGATGTTGGACATCTCGGCGACGGCGGGCATCACGTCGCCGGCGTCGAGGACGTCGTAGGACTGACGTACTCCGAAGTCCATGACGAATCGTGAGAGGGCCCGGGGCACCGGCATGCCGTCGGGTCGGGACCGACCGTGCACCTCCTCGGCCAGCCAGCGCAGATCTCCCGCCAGCCACCGCAGCCGCACGCCGGCGCGGTAGCCCTCCACCGGCTCGACCCGGCGTCCCGCCGCCCAGTTGTAGAGCATCAACGGAAAGTCAACCCCGGCCCGGACGCCGAGCTCGACCGAGCCCGACAGACGCGGATTGACCTCCATGAGCAGGGATCGACCGTGGGCGTCACGGCGGAACTCCACCTCGGCGTACCCCTCGAGCCCGATGGCGTCGAGGAGCGCCTCGGCTGCCCGCCCGGAGTCGGTCGGAAGGGAGATGCTCTCGCGCACTACCGACGCCCCGCCCAACATCGGCGTCGCCCGCGAGGTGACAGATGCCACCTGTGCGACTACGGCTCCGTCGGTACGGAAGACCTGGACGGCCTCCCTGCGTCCAGAGGCCCACGGCTGAACGAGCGCCGGCACACCGGTGGCAACGATCGCCGCGACTGCCTCGCGAGCCTCGGCGCCGTCGAGGACGGCGCGCGCCACGAGCCTCGTCGGCCCCGAGTACGCCTCAGGCTTGACCACCGCCGGGTAGCCGACCTCGGCTGCGGCGGAGGCGGCATCGCGCGGATCGGACACGTACAGGGTGACCGGTACGGCCACGCCGGCCGCCGAGGCAGCACGTAGCGTCTCACCCTTGTCGAGGGCGATCTCAAGAGCCTTGGCGGCACCGACCGCCAGCCGTGCGTGCTCCTCCAGCTCCGATCGCCACGGGAGAAGGGCCGCGAGGGCAGGGTCGCTGGCCGGCAGGACCACCTCGGTGCGACGGCGGACGACGGCGTCGAGAACCCCTTCGGCGTATCGGGTCGGGTCATGGGCCACGCCGGCAATGACCTCGCCCGATGTCACCCAGCGCGACCAGAGAGCGGGCACCGTCCAGCCCTCAGCCGCCGCCGGACACGACGCCGCCAGGCACACCACGCCGCCCGCACGGCCGATTGACCGCGCAGCCGCCAGTGCCTGCTTGTACTCGGCGTCGAGGACAAGGGCGGCAGCCGGAGCGAACGGGTCGGGGGACAGAGCTCTCCCCCACCGCGCTGCCCGCAAGCCGCGGGCAGGTACTGAGCTTGCCCGCGGCGCGACGGCTCCTTGCCGCAGCCCGAAGGGCCGCTGGCGCATCGGGCGATTAGTACTCGTGACCAATCCTCGACTCCCGACGGCCCCCCGAGGCTCCGCAGATGATATCCCGGGCTCTAACTCGAACCGTAGCGGTCACCACGAGATCGGATGGACCGAACCCAGCACTGCTGCTGGTCGTCTCAGGGGCTTTCGCCACGCAGGGCGTCCAATACCTCCTTGTGGGTTGGGAGGCTCAGCCAAACTCGGTCATGCGTCGACCGCCACCGGCGCGCAGGACCGACGGCCCTGACAGGGGTACACGCATCACTGACCGCGGATGGTGAACGAGGTTCCGTGCAGCTCATCAGTGACTGCTCGCGAGTTCGAGGTGCCGGACGACCGGTTCGGGGAGGGCTCGTCTGGAAACGTTCGGTCACGTTCTCCGGCTGGGTGATATAGCGTTTCGATACCACGAAAGGCGGCAAGCTGGCGCAAGCAGAAAACGTCTTGTTGTATCGGCGGCTCATCGAAGAAGGGGTTGGTGTAGGAAGACTCGATGTCTTGGACGAAGTCATGGCACCGGACATCTCGATGCCTACCCTGCCCTCCGTGGTGGAACCTACCTTGGTGGGTCTGAAGCAGATCAACGCTGCGCTTCGTGCGGGAATGCCCGACACCACGGTGACGATCGACGAGATCGTGGCAGGAGGCGACTGGGTAGCCGCCAAGTTGACCTGGCAGGGAACCCACACGGGCGCCGCGTTCATGGGCCTTGCGCCCACCGGTCGGCGCTTCTCGGCTACCGAGTTCGAGATCGTGCGTTGCCACAATGGGCGAATCGTCGATTGTCGCCAGGTCTTCGACGCGGGGAGCATGATGGCCCAGCTCTCGGGTTGACAGCCACCGAGGGTAAACACGCGAACTTGGGGTCTCGAATGCGGCGAAACCGGCGCTCTGGGGCGCGCTTGCCGGCGCTGACGACGAGCTTCTGGGGCAGCCATAGGGCAGTCGCGCTGCTGACGCGTTGTCTTGCCTCCACTGCGAGTGTCGCGACGACCTTGTAGCTTCCCTCTCGTGCCACGGCTGGCCGAGTTCTACGGGATCGTCATCTACATGTACTGGAAGGACCATGCGCCGCCGCACTTTCATGCCATCTACGGAGGCGACGAAGCGCAGATCCGGATCGAGGACGCCCGCGTCATGGAGGGCTCGCTGCCGACAACGGCCAATCGACTCGTGCGCGAGTGGGCGGAAGCCCACCGAGATGAGCTGAAGGCGAACTGGGAGCGAGCGCAGAGGCCAGAAGCCCTCCAGCCGATCGAGCCGTTGCAATAGGATGATGACGATGCCACGTCCCGCCCGCGTCGTCGAGGTCGAATACCTGGGAGACCACCGTCTCCGCCTGAGCTTCTCGGATGGCCTCGTCCGAGAGCTGGACTTCTCCGGCGCCCTGACAGGCGGGGGTGTATTCGAACCGCTTTATGACCCCGTCTTTTTCGCGAAGGTGGTGGTCGACGAGGTCGCCGGAACCGTCGCATGGCCCAACGGAGTAGACCTCGCTCCGGACGTTCTGCACGGGGATCACGAACCCGCGAGCGGGGCGTCTCCGCAAGTGCTCCGCGAGTATCGCCTACGGCCAACGGGCTGACTTCGCAGGCCCCCGAACCTTGGAGCCTCCGAGTTCGGCAATCGCGACTGTCAAGTGAACTCCCGGCGGCGTCGTGGCTGCGGACGCGGTGCCACCTACCGCGCGAGATGGACCATCCCACTGTGACGACACGCCCGCGTCCCCGAAGATAAGTGCCGGTCGATGGCAGGCAACTATCGCGAGCGCGTCTCTGGTCGGACGATCGCACCTCGCTCAGATCCGAAGACCCCTTTATCCCTCCTTGCTTGGGCCGGAGGCGCGAACGCGGCCGGCTCGTGCCTGCGGCGCGTGTCAGCGGTGCGTGTCAGCGGTCCGTGTCAGCGGTGCGTGCCTGCGGCGTGACCCCGCACACCCGGAAGCGACGATCGCGGACCCTTTGACGGCCAATGACCTGCGGCATAGCATCGGCGCGCTCGAAGAACAGGGAGGCACCCATGGGAGCACGGAGGTGGTACGCAACCCTCGGCGCGGTGATGGCCGGTGCTGTGATGACGGTGGCGCTGGTGCCGTCCGCACCGGCCGCTGCGACGCCACGCCGGTCATCGGCCCCTTCTGCCGCCACGGCGAGGGTGACTCTCGAAGCGACGAGCAAGGACCCGGTCGTCACGGGCGACGTGTGGGTGCAATTCCACGGCGTTGCCTACGCCTCCGCCACGCTGTCAGGCCTCGCCGACGGGGTGCCGTCGTCGTCCAGGGCGAAGCTCTTCTCCCAGAGCTTCCCCTTCGCTTCGCCGCCGGCTGCGAGCCGGTCTGCGGCACTCAGGCTCTCGGCAGGAAGTGAGACGTACACCTTCAAGGTGACGCCGAGCCTCGCCACGAGGTACTTCGTCGAGGTGGCGGCACCGTCGTCCTCCAAGGTGCTGGCCAGATCACCCACGGTGACCGTTTACGTGACGGGGGGCGGAAAATTCGTCGGTCGCTACCAGTCGTGCAACTCCGGCAACAACAGGCCCGTCTGCCACCAGAGCTTCGCCGTCAAGGTCTTCCTGCCGGCATCGGTCGCCCGCTTCGAGTTCTCAAAGCGCCTCTACACCTACTTCGCCATCAACCTGAAGCCCGTCTCGGCACCGCCCACCCCGAGGATCCTTCGCCTCTCCAACTGGAAAGTCACCCACAGCCTCCTCTCGCCGACGACGTACGAGTTCCATTACTCGTTCTCCTTTCAGGTGGGCAACGACGGCTACCACTGGGACTGGAACAGCTGCTGGAGGGACACCGAGACAAAGGACGGCATCGGCCTTCCCGGCCATCACGGCTGCGGGAACACCCAGATCCTCACGAGCGCCAAGTACCTCGGCTGAGCTGCCGCACAGCTCAGGTGTGGAAGGCGTACATCCCGAACCACGTCGGCACGTAGAGCCAGCCGTTCACCACGATCGGCGCGGCGTAGATCCCGTTCGCCGCCGACAGGTGGTCGTCCCAGAGCAGCCTGCCGGTGGCAGCGTCCAGGGCGTAGACCGTCTTTCCCTGCCCCGAGCCGAAGTAGACGACTCCGTTTGCCACCGTCGGATCGGTCATCGGGTTGGGAAGATGAGAAGGCGGCCCGAGGTTCGGTCCCTGCCAGGCGGGGGTGGCATCGAGACGGCACGACGGCAGCGTCCTGAAGGCGATGAGGCCGTGCTCGTAGGAACCCCCGCTGGTGCCTGTCGCGCTCTCGCCTGGAGAGCCGCTCGGGTCGCTCACGTAGAGCAGGTGCGACTTCGACGAGTAGGCGACGTCGCCGATGAAGTCGGCCCGGTGGCGGCTCGCCACCTGGAGCTTCTGGGGCCGCGAGGACGGCGAGATCGAGCTGGCGTCGTACACGAACAGAGCTCCGATCTTGGACTCGACCGCCAGCTGGAGCGGACAGCCCGGCGTCTTGTAAAGGACCGGGGTCGAGCCGAAGTCCCAGTCGCCTCCGGCGGCGGGGATGGAGGGGTTGTTGTGGCCGATCACCTGGAGCGTGCGCGACGACAGCTCCACCAAAGAGTTGCCATAGCCGGCATCCTCGTCCGGGGCGAAGGCGTTGCCCGTGGCAAGGTAGATGTCGGCGCCCGAGGGGTCAACGGCGACGCCGCCCCAGCCCCAGATGCCGCCGCCGCTTATGCCGGGCGGTTCCGGCGAGAAGACCGCCTCGACCGCCGGGGTGGCGCCGGTGGCCAGCTCGACGAGAGCACCCCTGTAGGGCGGGTCGTCGCAATCGCTCGCGAGCGTCACGTAGAGCCGCGAGCCGAGCTCGGTGAGTGCCCCCCAGGCATGGTCCCTCAAGTTGCGCGCCTGGGGAAGGGCCACGGGCCAGCCCTGAAGCGTCGCCCCGCTGGAGAGGTCGAGGGCGTAGACCATGTTGTCCCCGTCGACAACATAGAGACGGTTGCCGGCGCGGTCGACGGCGGGCGTGGCGGTGACGCCGAAGGGCGAGCGGTAGCACTGGGAGCCGAGCCCGATGTGGGCACCGAGCTGGCGCCGCCAGACGGTTGCCCCGCTCTCTGCGTTGACCGCGTAGACCTTGCCGCCTTCGGTCCCGAAGAAGAGCAGATCCTCCCGATAGCGCCCTACCCTCACGTCCGGAGCGAGCACGGGAGAGGTGTCGATGTAGCTGTAGGCGGCCTTGTGCCATCGAAGACGCAGCCGTGAGACGTTGCCCACCCCGAGGCGCGTCTCGTGCGGGTTCTCGCCGGTCCGCTGCAGGTCGAAGGAATTCGCAGACCAGGCGACGCCGTTGCGGGCGGGCGCCGGCGGAGCTGAGGGCGCCGACGAGCACGCCGCCAGGATCGAAAGGCCCGCACAAACGGCCAGCGCCGGGCCGAGGCGCAGACGGCCGCGTGCGCTCCGGCGTAGGACAGCTGTTCGCATCGCCCGAGTGTGCCAGAGGTGGCCATCGCGCAGCGGTCAAATGGCCCGCGCCCGGGCCGGGCTCAGCTGGAAGCCGGCGGCGGGCGGAGGCCGTCGCAGACAAAGCGCAGGAGGCGTGGACCGCGGTCGCCTTCTGCGGCACAGGTCGCGCCGACCAGTCCCCAAAGGTCGTCGACGGTGACGTCGGTGCGGACTGCCCCGGCGCCCTTGGCCCGCTCGAGGAGGACCTCGGCTCCGGCGCGGAGCTCGGCGAAGACGCCCGCCGCCCTTTCTTTCAGGTCGATGCCTGCGCAACCGAGGGCATCGATCAGATCCCGCTTCTCGCGCGCCGCCTCGGCGACGCGAAGGAGGAAGTCGAAAAAGGCGTCTCCCGGCTCGCCCGCCTCCGACAGCGCCGCGGCGCTGTCCCGCATCTGCTCGAGATGGGACACGACGATCGCCTCGTAGAGCGCCTCTTTGGTGGGAAAGGCGCGGTAGACCGTGCCGACCCCGACGCCTGCGCGGCAGGCGATCTCGTCGATGGACGCCCCGAGCCCCTTGGCGGCGATCAGGTCTCGAGCCGCCTGTAGAACGAGCTCGCGGTTGCGCCGGGCGTCGGCGCGGGGTGGGCGGCGAGGCGGGCAGGCGTCGGCGGACGCCGGCTCACCAGGGACCCCACTCGCCGAAGCGCCAGGCGGGCGCGAGCCACCAGGAGGATGCGCAGCAGGAGCGGCGGACGGGTTGCTCAGGCTCACAAGGGGCCCGACTCCCGAGCGGGCGCCTTGACAAGTGGAACTAACGTTCCGTATAGTGTCGTCCGAAGCGGAACCACCGCTCCGAATGATAGCCGAAATCCTGCAGGCTCTGGCCACACCGCAAGCCCGGCTCGAGCGCATGCCCAGAGACACGGGGAGAACGCGAATGACCACAACGGCACCCGAGCGCCTCGGCGCAGAGCCGCAAGCTCCTGGCAGCCCGGACATCCAGCGCCTGGGCGCAACGAACGCTGGGAGCGACCCGAGGCGCTGGTGGGCCCTCGTCATCATCGCCGTATCCCAGCTCATGATCGTCCTCGACGCCTCCGTCGTGACGATCGCCCTCCCCTCGGCGCAGCGGGCCCTTCACATCTCGGTCGCCAACCGCCAATGGGTGCTTACGGCCTACACGCTCGCCTTCGGGGGCCTGCTCCTCCTCGGCGGGCGGATCGCGGACTACGTCGGGCGCAAGCGTGCCTTTGTCGTGAGCCTCGTAGGCTTTGCAGCAGCGTCGGCTCTCGGCGGGCTCGCCCACGACCAGGCGATGCTCTTTGGCGCCCGCGCCCTCCAGGGCGCCTTCGCCGCCGTCATGGCACCGGCATCGCTCTCGCTCCTCACGACCACCTTCGACGAGCCGGGCGAGCGGGCGAAAGCCTTCGGCGTCTACGGCGCCGTCGCCGGGGGCGGAGCGGCCATCGGCCTCGTGCTCGGCGGGGCGCTCACCGAATTCGCCTCGTGGCGCTGGACGCTCCTGATCAACGTTCCGATCGCGGTCCTGGCGGCCGCCTTCGCCGCCCGCGAGATCCGTGAGAGCCGGGTCGAGCAGCGCAAGGGGTACGACGTCGCAGGAGCGATCACCGCCACCTCTGGGTTGCTAGCCCTCGTGTACGGCTTTACGAAAGCCGCCTCGGACGGCTGGACGTCTCCTTTCACGCTCGGCCTCCTCGCGGCGGCGGCCCTGCTGCTCGTCGGCTTCGTGATGATCGAGACACGGGTGGCAAGCCCGCTGCTCCCGATGCGGGTGCTCGCCGATCGCGACCGTGGAGGCTCGTTCCTGGCGAGCTTCCTCGTCGGGATCGGGCTCTTTGGGACCTTCCTCTTCCTCACCTACTACCTGCAGGGCACCCTCGGGTACTCGGCGCTCAAGAGCGGCTTCGCCTTCCTTCCCTTCTCGGGCGGGATCATCCTCGGCGCCGGCCTCGCAAGCCAGCTGCTTCCGCGCCTCGGCGCACGGAGGCTGACGGCCCTCGGCCTCGCCCTCGGGGCCGCCGGCATGGCCTGGTTCACCCAGATCGGCGTGCACTCGAGCTTCGCCGCCCACGTGCTCCCGGCCGAGATCGTCGCCAGCTTCGGGCTCGGCCTCGCCTTCGTCACCTTCTCGAACACCGCCCTCATCGGCGTGCACGAGGACGACTCGGGCGTGGCGAGCGCGCTCGTGAACGCCACCCAACAGGTGGGCGGCTCGCTCGGCATGGCCCTTTTGAACACCGTCGCCGCCTCGGCCACAGCGGGGTTCCTCGCCGCCCACGTGCGCGGCCCGGCGACGGCCGCCGCCGGCCTCGTGCACGGGTACGCGGTCGCCTTCGTTCTGAGCGCCGCCTTGGTCGGCCTCGCCGTGCTCAGCACCTACGGGCTGCTGCGTCCGGCGGGCTCCAGGAGAAGCACCGGGATGCGCCGCTCGGTCCTCTCCTGATAGTCGGCATAGGGCGGGTAGGCCGCCACGGCGCGCTCCCACCACTCGTCGCGCTCGGGGCCTTCGAGCTCGCGCACAGACATCTCGGATCGCGTCGGCCCATCCTGCAGGGTGACGAGGGGGCTTTCGATGAGGTTGCGGTACCACAAGGGATGCTCCGGGGCGCCGCCCTTCGAGGCGATGGCGGCGTAACGGCCCCCGTTCTCGACGCGCATGAGCGGCGTCTTTCGCACCTTGGCGGTGCGGGCACCCCGGCTCGTGATGATCACGACCGGAAGCCCCGTGTCGCGAAGCGTCGTACCTTTGGTGCCTCCCGAGCTCTCATAGAGAGCCACCTGTTCGCGCACCCACTCACTCGGGCTCGGTCCGTAATCACCTTCAAGTGCCATGTCCTCAGTCAACACGACGCCGGTGGCGAGGGCGAACCCGCCAAGACCGCCGGCGGCTAGGAGCTAGCCGGCGAGCAGCCATGGGAGTGCATCCAAAAGCCCCCGGCGCGCCGCCCGGTGCCGTGCCAGCAGGAACGTGAGGGCGACCGTGAGGACCACGAAGATCCCGATCGAGAGCGCCCCCGAGCAGGCTCAGGGAGTAGTCGGCACCGGCGAGCGCCCGGTCGAGGAAGTAGGCGACGCTGCGGCCCGAAGGCGCCCCGCCTCCCCGCGAGCCGGCCGAGCCCGCTTCCTCGAAGAGGCGGGCCCCGATCTCACGAGGGCGCTGCCGAGGTGGTGCTCACCGCCTCGGGGGCGGCACGTGGCGCCGCCACAGGCTCTCGCAAGGGGAAGTGGCAGGCGGCGAAGTGGCCGTCGGCGAACGCGCGCAGCGGCGGCTCCTCCTCGGCACAGCGCTCCTTTGCTGCCGGGCAGCGCGTGCGGAAGCGACAGCC
>JBOGHY010000061.1:0-9607 GCA_050742375.1 Acidimicrobiales bacterium
GTGAGTGAGTCTATCATAATGTATCTCGTTCAGTAGACAGTTAGTAGGGAAACGTCTACCGGGCGCCGGGGGCCTGCGCGTGTGCTAGCAACCGTCGATGGCACGCACGAGCGAGCACGGGGTCACCCCGCAGAGCGAGGACTTCTCCGCCTGGTACAACGAGCTCGTCCTAAAGGCGGAGCTGGCCGACCGCGGGCCGGTGCGGGGAACGATGGTGATGCGGCCCTACGGCTACCGCATCTGGGAGCTCATCCAGGCCGACTTGGACCGGCGCATCAAAGAGACCGGCCACGAGAACGCCTACTTCCCGCTCTTCATCCCCGAGTCGCACCTTCGCCGCGAGGCCGAGCACGTCGAGGGCTTCGCCCCAGAGCTCGCCGTCGTCACGATCGGAGGCGGGCGCGAGCTCGAGGAGCCGCTCATCGTGCGGCCGACCTCTGAGACCGTCATCGGCGAGTACATGGCGAAGTGGATCTCCTCCTACCGCGACCTGCCGCTCCTCTTGAACCAGTGGGCCAACGTGGTGCGCTGGGAGATGCGGCCGCGCCTCTTCCTGCGGACGACAGAGTTCTTGTGGCAGGAGGGTCACACGGCCCACGCCAGCGGCGAGGAGGCCTGGAGCGAGGTGATGCTCGCCCTCGGGCTCTACGCGGACCTCGCCCGGGAGACGTGTGCCCTCGCGCCGGTGGAGGGCGAGAAGACGCCCGGCGAGCGCTTCGCCGGGGCGGAGCGAACGATCGCCATCGAGGCGATGATGCGCGACGGCCGCGCCCTCCAGTCGGGCACCTCCCACTACATGGGCCAGCGCTTCGCACGAGCCTTCGACATCACCTTCAGCGCCGAGTCGGGTGAGCTCGAGCACTGCTACACGACCTCGTGGGGAGTCTCGACCCGCATGGTCGGCGCCGTCATCATGGGCCACGGCGACGACAAGGGACTGGTGCTCCCGCCCCGCCTGGCGCCGCACCAGGTGGTCGTGGTGCCGATCGGGCGCGAGGGCGAGGCGGGCGAGGTGATGGCCGCCGCCCGGGCGCTTCTCGCCGATCTCGGCGCGGCCGGGGTGCGGGCCAAGCTCGACGACCGCCTCCAGCTCTCGGCCGGCTACCGCTTCAACGACTGGGAGATGCGGGGCGTGCCGATCCGCGTCGAGCTCGGGCCCCGCGACCTCGCCGCCGGCACCGCCGTCCTCGCGTCCCGGCTCGCGGCCGGCGCTTCCGCAAAGGAGCCCGGCGCCCGCGCAAAGGAGACGGTGCCGCTCGCCGGCCTGGCGGGCTCGATGGCGGCTCGGCTGGACTCGTTCCAGGAGGATCTGTATGGCAGGGCGAGGGGCTTTCTCGAAGAGCACACGGTACGGGCCGGATCATGGGAGGAGCTCGTTGCCGGTGTGGAGCAAGGCTTTGCCCTGGCGCTTTGGTGCGGCTCGGATGCCTGCGACGCCCGCCTGAAGGAGGAGACGACGGCGACGCCGCGCTGTATCCCCTTTGACGGCGAGCCCGAGTCGGGACCGTGCGCCTGCTGCGGAGCTCCTTCGGACTTCGGGACCCGGGTCGTCTTCGGGCGGGCGTACTGAGCACGAAGGGCTCAAAGGCGAGCCTGTAGTGGCCCGCGACGGACCGCGCATCGTCCCTCGTAGAAGAAACCTGGAACCTGCCGGCCGCCCCGAGATCTTTAGGTGGTCGATGGCTGTTTCGAGGTCGCCCCGCCCATGACCGTCTCGGGCGACTTCGACCGCTTCGTGCGAGCCTCCGCCGCCCGCCTGACGCGGTCGGTCTTCCTCGTCACCTGGGACCTCGGGGAGGCCGAGGACGTCGTCCAGGAGGCGCTGAGCCGAAGTGCCAGGCGATGGCCCCGGATCCGGCGGATGGAGCACCCCTACTCATACGTGCGGCGGATCGCCGTCAACCTGGCGCTCACCGGCGCCGATGCCCGGGCGCGGCGCAGCGGCGAGCTCTCCAGCGGCCAGGGCGAGCTGGAGGCGGCAGCCGCGGGCGCCGGCGGGGAGCTGAGTGCCGTCGAGGACCGCCTGGATCTCGTCGAGCTCCTCTCCCGGCTCTCGGTTCGCCAGCGGGCCGTCGTCGTCCTGAGATACGTCGACGATCTCTCCGAGGCCGAGGCGGCCGAAACGCTCGGGTGGCCGGTGGGCACCGTGAAGAGCACGAGCGCGAGGGCGCTCGGCCTTCTGCGGGCCGGCTACCGGCGCCTCGAGGCGATCGACTGCCCGGCTGTCCGCACGCCGGTGTCCTCGGGGCCGGCGCCTGCCTGGGACGAAGTCATGACCGACGCGAAAGGAGCAAACCGATGAACGACCTGTCCGATGCAGCTTTCGAGCGAGAGCTGATCTCTGCCCTCAGGGCCCGGGCCTCCCTGGTGCCTCGGTCGACGACCGAGAGGTTGTGCGCAGCCGACTACAGGGCACGCAATCACTTGAGGCGCTGGCGCGTGATCGCCGGAGGTGCCGCCGCATCCCTCGGCACGGCCGGCGGCATCGTCGTCGCCGGCCTCGGGCCAGGTGCCGTGGCCGCCTACGCCGCCTGGTCGCCCACGCCCACGATCGCCTCACCGGGGCAGGTCTCGGCGGCAGACTCGCTCTGCGTCGAAGAGGCGACGCAGAGCTTCTCGCAGGCAACCCCGGCTCTGGGCGTGGGCGCACCGCAGAGCTGGCGGGCGGTCGCCGACGACGTCCGCGGCCCGTACACCCTCGTCGTCCTCGAGGCAACCTCTGCAACAGGCACGGACCAGGGGTCGTGCCTGACCGGTCCGGGTGCCCTTGCGACCGGGTCCCTGATGGTCGCCGAGCCCTCCGGCTCGGCCACCACGCCCGCGCCGGGCACGGTCTCCCAGGGGTACGCCTTCGGCCCGGGAAGCGACACCACCGTCCTCGTCGGAGCAGTCGGCAGCGGCGTGAGCGGGGTGACGATCGCCCTGAGCGACGGGACGAGGGTCACCGCCACCGTCGCCAACGGCTTCTACGCCGCCTGGTGGCCCGGCGACTTCAGCCCTGTGTCGACCACTGTGACGACGGTGTCGGGTACCTCGACGCAGCGACTCGCCGCTCCGGCTAGCGGCCGCGTCATCGCCGGCGTCGGGCCGGCGCGGGCACTCGGCGTTCGAGGCTCAGGTGATCGGCGGCGATGATTGCGATAGGTGCCCGTGGGCGAGGCTCTCGGGCGGGCGGACGTTTGACCGGGTCGCCGGCGACGGGTCTGGGTCGTCTCGGAGCGGGCGTACCGGAGAGCCCCGGCGGCGGCGGAGGCGACGCTTGTCGTGCCGGGCAAGGTTTGGGTCCGGCCGTTCTTGGGAACCATGACCGGCGGGAACGGGCGGAGCTCGTGGTCCCGCGGGCGCGACAGTGCTTGACTAGCTCCCGGGGCTCCCACTAGGTTGACCCCGACCTGGGCTCACCTTGCGTGAGTCGCGGCGGACATGCAGGGCCTGGCGCAGTTAGCGGTACCGGCACGAGCATGCTTGAACTTTTGAGATGGAGGAAGAGAGAACCAATGAAGAGGTCATCGAAGAAAGGCTGGTCGGTGATGGGGGCACGTCGTCCCCTGCTCCTGAGCGTCCTTATCGCCCTCGTCGCTGCGCTCGGCATGCTGCTCGGCCCGCTCGCGGCGAACGCGGGCGCATCACCCCTAGCCGTAAGACCGCACCAGACCTCGGCCTCGCCCGGGGCCTACACGGCTCTGGCGAACCCGAGCCGCATCTGCGACACGCGTGCCGCAGGGGCAGGCGGGAGCGTCGCGAACCAGTGCACCGGAAAGACGCTGTCTGCTGGCGGCACACTTGACGTCCCCCTCACGGGCGTTCCCCTCGGAGCGACCGCCGTCGAGGTGAACGTCACGGTCACCAACACTGCGGGCACAGGCTTCCTGAACGTCTACCCGACGGGCTCGCCGAGCACCACCTCGGTCCTCGACTTCACCAAGGGCCAGACCGTGGCGAACCTCGTGACCGTCGGCATCGGGACGAACAACTCGATCACCCTGGCAGACGGGCCTGCGACGGGAACCGGCGGGGCGACTGACGCGGTCGTCGACCTGCTCGGGTACTACATGCCCCAGACGGTGACGTCTTCGGCGGGCACCTACACTGCCCTCTCGCCGGCTCGCATCGCCGACACACGCTGTGGCGCAAGCCCGGCTCCTTCGTTCTGCGCATCTGAGAGCCTCCCGGCGGCCAACGCCACCCTGACGACTCTCGGCCCTGCGGGGACCATCAACGTCCAGGCGACAGGGGTTGGCAACGTGCCGGCTTCGGGCGTCTCACAGGTGCTCGTCAACCTGACGATCGTCAAGCCGACGGCCGGCACCTTCCTGTCGGCTTATGCGACCGGCCAGGCTGCGCCGACCGCGGGTGCTGAGTTCTCGAACTTGAACGCCAACCCTGGCGAGATCATCGCCGGCAAGGCCATCGTCGACGTCAACTCCGCCGGCCAGTTCACCGTCTTCAACCACGCCGGCAACGCCGACGTGGTCGTCGACGTTGAGGGTTACTTCTCCTCCTCGAGCGGTGCTGCGGGTGCCTACTTCACACCGGTGCCGACTCCGGTGCGCGTCATCGGCTCCTTGGCGAGCGGAACCACGGTCGCCGCGGGTTCCTCGACTTCGGCGACGATCTCGGGTGCGAACGGGGTTCCCTCGGACGCCACGGCCGCGGCTCTCGATGTCATCGACATCGCGCCGAAGCTGGGCAACTTCCTGACGGTCTACCCGACGAGCGCGACGCCGCCTGTGGCGTCCGACGTGAACTGGATCCCGGCCAACACCTACAACGTGGTGCCGAACGCAGCCTTCGGGACGCTCTCGTCCACGGGCTCTGTCTCGGTGCTGAACGGCCCGGCCGACACGAACAACAACGCCGGACCGACAGCTGTGGACGCCGACCTGTTCGGCTACTTCAGCCCGCTCGTGGTGGCCCCGACCGGCCTCGACATCACGGTGCCGTCGACGACCGCGACCACGTTCGACGTCACGCCCGGCTCGGTCACCCCCGTGCCGGTCAACGCCGCTGTCACCTATGACGGTGCGCCCGTCAACGACGACAACGTGCTCTTCACCGAGTCCGGTTCGGCGCCCGGCGTCTGTGGGACTCTCAATGGGAGCACATCGGCCACGGCGAACACCGGGACCACTAGTGGCGGAGTTGCGACGGTGAGCTACATACCGACCACCACTGCGGGGAACTGCACGATCACCGCGCTGGACTCCATCCACGCCCAGACGGGCACCGGTGCCTTCGTGCAGACGACGGCTCCGAACACCGTCACGGTTACTCCGACCAATCCGACGCTGCCCGCAAGCACGAGCAACACCGTGACGCTGAGCGCCACCGTGACACCGACCACGGATAACGACGCAGTGACCTTCACGTCGGCTGGTACGCCGTCGGCCGCCTGTGGGACCCTCGGTGCTCCGAGCGGGACGACCGGGTCAACTGGGTTGACCCCGGTGACGTCCGTCTACACCGCAAGCACCACGCCAGGGTTCTGCACGGTCACCGCCACCGAGGCGGCAACCGGAGGGACCGGAACGACCGTGATCGACCAGACGTCCAGCCCGGCACTTGCCGCGGCCACGGTCACCCTCACGGCGCCGCCCTCGACGACGGCCATCACCGGTGCGTCGCAGACCGAGGGGACCTCGGCCACCTACCAGGCGGCTGTGGCGAACCTCGGTGGGGCGCTAGCCAACGACCCGGTCTCTGTGACCACCAATGCTGCGACCGCCTGCGGCACCGTGTCGCCGGCTACTACTACGACGAACAGCTCTGGTGACGCCACCTTCAGCTACACCGCCGGTAGTAGCAACGCCACGACGTGCGTGATAACGGTGAAGGAGGCTGACACGGGAGCTGCTCAGACGCTGACTGTGGCCCAGACTGCGGCCCCGGTGACGGTGACGATCACGCCCAACCCGGGCAGCGTGACCGTCGGTGGCTCCACAACGGTGGACGTGGCGGTGTCGAACATCACCTCCGCGGCCAACGGCGACACGGTCACGTGGAGCGCGGCGCCGGCGACCTCGGGTGGTGGCGCCGCCACCTGCGGCGCCTTCAGCAGCGTGACCACGCTGGCGGTGGCGTCAGGTGCAACCACCGGTACCGGATCTGCCACCTACAACGCCACGGGCAGCATCGGCTTCTGCACCCTCACGGCGTCGATCACGGCGCCACCTGGCAGCGGGACTTCGACCATGGATCAGAGCGCCTGATCCAAGGACGGACCCCGCAGTGCCGTAACTAGTTGAGCTCGGGAGCCCCGGTCCTTCGAAAGAGGGGCCGGGGCTCCCGGCGCGTTGGGGGCTGGCGAGGCTCAGAGGCTCCGCCGCCCGGGCTGCGACGTCGGCCAGGCGTCCGGGAGAGAGCGCCGTAGACGTGCGGGTCGCTCTCGGCGATCTCTCTCAGGTGCCCCCAGGTGGCTGTGGTCGACAGCAATGGCCGAGCGCGCGAGAAGGACTACCGTGCACCGACGGCGCCGAGCGCCTTTGACAGAGCGGCTTGGTCCGACAGATCCGCGAGGAAGCGGCCGGAAGGGTTGCGGGTCCTTCCGCCTCGTGGTACACCCTGATGTGTATCATGGTGTCGATGACCCGGACGAACATCGAGATCGACGATGGCCTCGTAGCCGAAGCAATGCGCCGTTACGGGCTCCGCTCGAAGCGGGCGGCGGTGCATCTCGCCCTCCGGCGATTGGTCGGCGACGCGATGAGCCGGGAGGAGGCACTGGACATGGCGGGCACCGGCTGGGAGGGAGATGTGGAGGAGCTGCGCCGCAACCGCGCGATCATCGCGTGACGGCTACCCCGACGGACGTGGTCGCGGCCCCACAGGGCCACGGCACGTTGACAGCGGATCCACTGCTCACGCATCGTCGGGTGACGGCTCCCTCACCGACGCGATGACGCTTGTCGACACCTCGGCCTGGGTGGAGTTCCTCTGCTCGACCGGGAGCGACACGCATCGAGCGGTGCGGCTCCTGCTGGAGGGGGACGAGGTGGTGCACACCACCGACGTTGTGGTGATGGAGCTCCTGGCGGGCGCTCGCGACGAAGCTCACCACCAGAGACTCCGTCGCCTCCTGACACGCTGTGACTATTTGCCGGTCGAGGGCTTGGAGACCTACGAGAGTGCCGCCCGTCTGTACGAGGCGTGTCGCCGTGCTGGTGAGACCGTGCGGGCGCTGACCGACTGCCTGATCGCGGCGGTGGCGTTGCGCGCCGACGTGACCGTACTGCACCGCGATCACGACTTCGACGTGCTGGCCCTGCACGGTGGCTTGTCCGCGAGCCGCGGCGGCTAGACCGAGCTAGACCTGAGCTAGACCGCCGGGTCTCACGGTGTCCAGGCCACGGAGCCGTGGGCTCGCCGTCGATGACGGGAGCAGCCGAGACGCTCGGGACAGAGAGGCTGTGGCTCCAGACGGGTCGCTTCGGCGGCGAGCCGGTGGCGCTGTTGCAGATGGTCCTATCGGTTGGGGCAGCAGCACGTGCACGGGCGACGCCTTTGGGTCGACGGATGTTGCGGGGTGCGACCCTTCGGAGGTGAGCAGACCGCAGGCCCCTCCGCTCGAGTCTTGTGTCCAACGGGCGCCGGGGGCACGAGTTGCACGAACCCACGGGCCGGCACCAAGTGTTCGCAGCAGAAGATCCCAGCGGATTCGGGCGCAGTTGAGTCCCAGCCAGTGGTGTACGACTCCCTGAACTGACGGGATCCCCCCGACGCGACGATCACCGCGTCAACCTCAAGTTGCAGTTCCTACACAACGACTCGAGGAGGATCACGGTGAAGGTCTCCACCACTATCGACGCGGCCGCTTGGCTGGGCAAGGACCTCGAAGGCGCCGACGGCGACCAGGATCTGGCGAGGGCCATGCTGGCTGCCTTCGCCGAGGCCCTCATGTCAGCCCAGGCCTCTATGCAGTGTGCCGCCGCCTACGGCGAGCGTACCGAGGAGCGGGAGAACTCCCGCAACGGCTACCGGATGCGACCCTGGGACAGGTGGGTGGGCTCGATCGACCTCCCGTCCCCAAGCTCAGAAAGGGCGTCTACAGCCCGGAGTTCCTGCTCCAGCCCCGAGGTGGGCCGAGAAGGCCCTGGTTGCTGTGATCTGCCAGGCCTACGTGGAAGGGGTGTCGACCCCAGGGTCGATGACCTGGTCCGGGCTATGGGCATCGAGGGGATCTCCAAGTCCGAGGTCTCGAATGGCCGCCGAGCTCGATGCCGCCGTCGCCGAGTTCCGGGACCGTCCCTTGGATGCCGGCCCCTACCGCTACGTCTGGATCGACGGGGTCACCGAGCAAGTGAGAGAGGGCGGTCGGGTGGTCAACGTGACGGCCGTCATCGCCACCGCTGTCAACGCCGAGGGGCAGCGGGTCATCGTCGGCTTCGACATCGTCACCACCGAGGACACCGCCGCTTGGACGGCCTTTTTGCGTTCACTGGTGGCTCGGGGACTCGACGGGGTGGAGCTGGTGATCTCCGATGCCCACGGGGGGATCAAGGCGGCTATTGCCCAGGTGCTCTCCGGTGCCGCCTGGCAGCGGTGTCGAACCCATTTCATGGCCAACCTGGCCTCCCGGGTGGCCAAGGGCAACTGGCCGATGATCGCCGCTTTGGTCCGGTCCATCTTCGAACAGCCCGATCGGGAGACCACCTGGGCCCAACTGGCCGATGTCGTCGACAAGCTCACCCAGGCCGGCTTTGCCGACGTCGTCGTCTACTTGTTGGACGCGGCCGACGACGTCTTGGCCTTCACTGCCTTCCCCACCGAGCACTGGCCAAAGATCCGCTCCAACAACCCTCAGGAGCGGCTCAACAAAGAGATCCGTCGGCGGACCGACGTGGTGGGCATCTTCCCCCATCGCCAGGCCGTCATCCGTCTCGTCGGGGCCCTGCTGGCCGAGCAGACCGACGAGTGGGCCATTGCCCGCAGGTACGTGAGCATCGAGTCGCTCAAGACCCCACGCAAGGTTGGACCGGCTGAGTCCGACCCACGACCGGCCATCGAGTCGAGCACCACCACGACACCGCAAGCCACGCCGACGGCGTGAACACGTAGAGTCAGGCGAGCAGGTTGACGCGAGGACCGAGCATCTCACGGTCTCATACACCACTCATTGGGACTTGACCGGGGTCGCCAACCCAACCCGGACGCAACCGAAGCAGACTTCCGGGTCAGAGTGTCCACCAAACCCGCGGCGGGTCATACCGCTTGAGCCGGCCGAGGCGAGGGCGCCGACGCACATATCCACCAGACGCCCACGCGCTCACCATCCTCCAACCACGCGGGAAATCGGTCGTACCCTGCTTCTGCGTCCCAAAGCGGATGCCGGGAAGTTCAACGGGAGCAGTGGGTGGTGACAAGCGCGAACCAATCTGGTACGAGACGAAGCCAAGAGCCGGGTGTCACCGAGGCAGCGTCTCGACGCAGTCCGGTGATCAAGACGGGCCGTGCCACATCACCATGCATCGGCGAGCCGGCGGCGCGCGCCGTCAGCGGACCGCCGCCGCATCAGGGCGACCAGGTGGCACCGATGGCCGATCGTTACTGCGGGGCCAGCAAACGCCAAGGGGAAGGACTCTGTCGGCGTCCGGCGGGATGGGGCACCGAC
>JBOGHY010000062.1:0-8783 GCA_050742375.1 Acidimicrobiales bacterium
GGTGCCCTCTTCGGCGGTGCGGCGCAGGTACTGCGGCCCGGCGGGATCGTGGCCATGACCGTCCGGCCCTGGTGGCGCGACGGACAGCTCGTCGACCTGCCCGGTGCTTTGGTCGAGGTCGGCGAACGGGCGGGTCACCGCCACCCCCGGCCGCGGCGTCAGGAAAGAGCACGACCGGTACTCGACCGACCCGGCCAACCTCGCCCACGTCGGCCTCGCCAGTCTCCTCGACGCCATGAGCACCCTCCTCCACGGCTCCGCCCAAGTTTTGCGACCCGGCGGGATCGTGGCCATGACCGTCCGGCCGTGGTGGCACAACGGTCAGCTCATCGATCTCCCCGGCGCCCTCATCGAGGTCGGCGAAGCAGCAGGCCTCGTGCTCTACGAACGCAACGTCGCCCTCCTCGCCGCCCTTCGCGACGACACCCTTGTACCTCGGGCTTCGTTCTTCGGCCTCGACCAGGTCCGCAAAGCCCGCGAACACGGGATCACCCGGTCGGTCATCGCCCATGAGGATCTCCTCACGTGGTGGCGGCGCCCATGACTTCGGGCCGCCCGGAACCTACCGAGAGAGGCGGCGCAGACGCGAGCGGAAAGAGGACCGAACCCGGCGGCCCTCCCGACCCCTCGGACTTTCGACTCCTCCCGCCGATCCTCGTGCCGCTTTCCGACGACCAGCGGCGATCAGCCGTCGACGCCATCGCCGAGCTGTTCGTCCCCTACGTCGAACAGGCCCGTGAGCAGCCGAAATGAAGGGCAACGATGGACTTGACCCGGCCACGAAATGGAGGTCTCCTCGGGCCGAGCCCGAGGAGGCACCCACCGTGCGTATCGCCACCTACACCCGCATCTCCACCGACGAGGAACACCAGCCGTTCTCCCTCGAAGCCCAAGCCACCCGACTCGGCTCCTACGTCGACAGCCAAGGTGACTGGTCCCTCGTCCGGCGCTTCAGCGACCAGGTCTCGGGGGCCACCCTGGAACGGCCGGGGCTGCACAAAGCCCTCCTCGAAGCCAAAGCCGGCCGCTACGACCTGCTCCTCGTCTACCGCGTCGACCGGCTCTCACGCTCAGTCCGCGGCCTCGCCCAGATCCTCGAAGACCTCGACGCCGCCGGGGTCGCCTTCCGCTCGGCCACCGAACCCTTCGACACCGCCAGCCCGGCCGGCCGCATGATGGTCCAGATGCTCGGCGTGTTCGCCGAGTTCGAACGGGCCACCATCATCGACCGGGTCATCGCCGGCATGGAACGCAAGGCCAGTCGAGGCGGCTGGTGCTATGGCGCTGCCCCCTTCGGCTATGACCTCGACCGCGCCGCCGGACAGCTCATCGTTAACGAACGCGAGGCCCCGATCCTGCAGCGCATGTTCGACCTCTACGCCCACAAGCTCCTCGGCAGCCACGAGATCGCCAACCAACTCAATGCCGACGGCCACCGCACCAAAGCCGGAAAGTCCTTCAGCTTCAAAGCCGTCCTCATCATCCTGCGCAACCGCGTCTACCTCGGCGAGGTCACCTTCCGAGACGGCCACAACCCCACCGCCCACCCACCGCTCGTGAGCGCCGAACTGTTCGGCGACGTCCAAGACCTTCTCACCCGCCGAGGCGAAGACGTCGCCACCCGCGCCTCCAACAGTTCCGACTACGACCTCACCGGACTCATCCTCTGCGACCACTGCCAACGCCACTTCGTCGGCACCGCCGCCACCGGGCGCTCCGCCCGCTACCGCTACTACACCTGCCAAACCCGCCAACGCTCCAAAGGCTGCCAGGCTGACCGCCTCACCGCCGACGCCCTCGACGACGCCGTGCTGCGCGCCGCCATCGACACCTTCGAGCGCACCGACCTCATCGACGACGCCGCCCGCGCCGCGTTCGAACGAAGCGGGGTCAACCGACAAAACCGAGAAGAAGAACTCGCCACCGTCAAGGCCACCCTCAAAGACACCGAAGACTCGATCGAGCGCTACCTTGCCGCCTTCGAAGCGCGCACCATGCCCGAAGCCCTCTGCGGTGAACGCATCCGCTCCCTCGGTGTCCGAGTCGTCGAACTCAGAGAACGCCGAGAAGACCTAGAAACCTCGCTCGACGCCGACGCCGTCATCCTGCCCACCGAGCAACAGATCGCCGCCGTGCGCGGCAAACTGCGCGAAGCTCTCGAACGCGGCGACAGCCCCACCCGCAAACGACTCCTGCAATCAGTCGTCGCGGAGATCCGCGTCTACAGCCGACACAAGATCCAGACCTACTTCCGCGTACCGGGCACGAACGGCGCCCCTGAGGGCGCGGTTCGTGCACCGTGTACCAGGGTGGGCGCTGAGGGACTCGAACCCCCGGCCTGCTCGTTGTAAGCGAGCTGCTCTGCCACCTGAGCTAAGCGCCCTCGTCGCCCGGCGACGCAAGAAGGAAGTCTCCCATGTGTAGCTCTGGCGAGGCACAGCCGCTGTCTGGCGCTCCACGCCGAACCGTCGACCAGACCCGACCGTGCGGCCACCCGACGAGGCAAGGCGCGAGCTTCCTCGGCACGAAACAACTGAGCAGCCTCGGCCAGGCACTCGGGTGGCGTCCAGTCCCCGGTGAATCGGTGAGCGCAAAGGACGGCGGCGGCGGCGGGCGGCGGCGACTCCCAGTGGCAGCCGGTCCGGACGACGGTGGCAGCCGGTCCGGACGACGGCGGCGGCGCCGGTCCGGACGGCGGCGGCTTCGTACACTCTGTCCATGCCGCCGCGCCGCGGAACTCCGAGAGTGCTCGCCGTCGCCCGCGGCGATGAGCCGGCTGACCTCCTCATCACGGGCGGCCACGTCTTTGTGCCGGGGACGAGAGAATGGATCGACACCGACCTCGCCGTCGCCGACGGTGTCATCGCCGGCCTCGGGCCCCGCGAGAGCCTTGCAGAGGTCGATGTCGCCGGCGCCGCCCTCACGCCCGGCTTCATCGACGCCCATATGCACCTCGAGTCGACGAAGCTCTGGGTCGACGAGTTCGTCCGGACGGTGCTGCCTCACGGCACGACCGCGGTGGCGGCCGACCCGCACGAGATCGCCAACGTCTTCGGAGTCAGAGGCGTGGCGGCCCTCGCCGAGGCTGCGGGCGACCTCCCCTTCAGCTTCGGCATCTGTGCCTCGAGTTGCGTGCCGGCGTCCCCTTTCGAGAGCCCGGGCGCCGAGATCGGCACTTCAGAGATCGCCGAGCTCCTCGACGAGGACGGCCCGGTGGCGGCGATAGGCATCGCCGAGGTGATGAACTTCCCCGGCGTCATAAAGGGCGAGCCGGAGATTCTCGCCAAGATCGCCGCTGCCGGGCATCGCCGCGTCGACGGTCACGCGCCGGGCGTGAGCGGCCGTGAGCTCGATGCCTATCTCTCCGCCGGCGTGGAGTCCGATCACGAGTGCACCGCTCTCGACGAGGCGATCGAGAAGCGCCGCAAGGGCATGTGGGTGTTCATCCGCCAGGGTTCGGCGTCGAAGAACCTCGAGGCGCTCATCTGGACCGTGCTCCGGCACGGAACCTCCCGCGTGGCGCTGTGCACCGACGACCGGGAGCCGGACACCCTCCTCCGCCGGGGCCACGTCAACGACTGCGTGCGCCTGGCGATGACCTGCGGAGCTCGCCTCGAGGACGCCCTCGTGCTCGCCACGGCGAACCCCGCCGACTACCACCATCTCGACCACCTCGGCTGGCTCGCGCCCGGCTACCAGGCCGACGTCCTCTGCTTCGACGACCTCTCTTCGCTCGAACCGGCCCGAGTCTTCCAGCGCGGCCGGCTCGTGGCCGAGGAGGGCCGCCTCATCGACGGCGTCGTAGGCAGCCGGCCGGCTCCCGCCTGGATGACGGGCTCGGTCCATCTCGACGACCCCCCCGGGCGAGACGCCTTCGAGATCGACCCGATGCCGGCGCAGGCCCGCGTCATCGGCGTCGAGTCGCACACCCTGTCCACGAGGCATCTCGTCCTCGACGTGAAAAGGGCGTGGGACGACCTCGCTCGCATCGCCGTCGTCGAGCGCCACCGTCTCACCGGTCGGGTCGGGCGCGGCCTTGTGCACGGGTTCGGGCTGCGGCGGGGCGCCATCGCCTCCACCGTCGCCCACGACGCCCACAACTGCATGGTGGTCGGGTCCATGTCCGGTGAGGGACCGGCGGAGATGGCCGCCGCGGTCGCCCGCCTGGCCGAGCTCGGCGGTGGTCAGGTTGCCGTCCTCGGCGAGAAGGTGCTCGCAGAGGTTCCGCTTCCGATCGGCGGCCTCATGTCCGATCGGCCGGCGTCAGAGGTGGCCGGCCGGCTCGAGGCGCTCACGGCTGCCGCCGCGAAGCTGGGGGTGATGGTCGATGCCCCTTTCATGCAGCTGAGCTTCCTCGGGCTGTCGGTGCTCCCGGAGCTGCGCATCACCGACTTGGGTCTCGTCGACGTGGCGAGCTTCTCGCTCACAGAGCTCGCCGCAGACTGATCTGGCTGCGAGAATCCGCGCCGCATCCCGGCGTCTCCGCCACCCGCATCTCATCAATGGAACTGGGCTCAGTCGAACTGGGCGCTCTCGGCGCTTGCGGTGATCACCGGGGAGACCGAGATGTTCGGTGCACCGCAGGGAAGGAAGCGTCCGGGCACCGTCCGGGAGGTACTCCCCGAACCCGGCAGCCTCACCTCGACAGCGACGATCTCCGGGCAGCTTGACTGGCCGTTCGCCTGCACGTCGCTGTACTCCATTACGAATCCGGCGCTGCCGCCCGTCGGGAGCAGGACCGTCCCCGGGGCTTTGCGGAAGGCCGATCCCTGGCCGTTGTGGGAGAAGATCGGCGAGACGCTCCCCTGGGCGGGGACGAGGGTGAGGGCGGGGTAGCCGGTGAGCTCGCAGGTGAGCGAGCCGTCGTTGGTGATCCCGAAGCCGACCGCCACCGTACCGGCGGCCGCCTCGGCACCGTTGTGGGCAACTGATAGGGAGGAGTTCGAGCACTCGGTCACGGCGGCAGTGGTCGTGGTGGTCGACGAGGGCGGCGGCGTACTCGTCGACGAGGGCGGCGTCGTCGTGGTCGTCGTGGTCGTCGCCGTTGTCGGCGGCGACGTGGAGGTCGTGCTCGCCTGCCCCGTCGCGCCGCCGCAGGCGGCAAAGCCGAGTGCCGCCGCCAGCACGACCGGCCCCCATCGCCACAAAGACTCCGGTCGGAGATGCAGTGCGCGTCGACTCATCGAAAGCCCCTGTCCGTGAAGAACCGGTCCGGGGTCCGCCCCCGCCTGCTGCCAGTATGTCGGGCTCGAAGGCCCCTCCGGCGTCATCGCCCGCCGCCACAACCCCCCCGCCGCCGCTTCGTAACCAACGCCCAGGGAGCGCCTAGGGAAAGAGGCCCCGCCACTTGTAAGCCTCGCCGATGCGCTCGAGGCCGGTGGCCACCGCCGCCCGGCGCAGGGTCACCTTCAGGTCCTTCGAGCGCTCCCAGCAGGACTGGAAGGCGGCGTCCATGATGCGCCGGAGCCGCTCGGCGACGACGCCCTCCTCCCAGGCGAAGCCCTCGCGGCTCTGGGCCCACTCGAAGTAGGAGGCGGTTACACCGCCGGCGTTGGCGAGGATGTCTGGAACCAGGATGATCCCGCGGCGCTCGAGGACGGCGTCCGCCTCGGGGAGCGTGGGCCCGTTGGCCGCCTCGACGACGACCTTGGCGCCGAGCTTCTCGGCAACGCCGGCGGTAATGACCCCGTCGAGAGCGGCGGGAACGGCGAGCTCGCAGTCGATCTCCCAGATCTGCTCGGGATCGAGCGGGTCGGCCGTCTCGAAACCATCGACCGTGCCGCGGCGGGCGACGTGGTCGGCGAGGGCCAAGGTGTCGAGGCCGGCCGGGTTGTAGACGCCGCCGTCGGCGTCGGTGACGGCCACCACTCTCATGCCGGCCGAGGAGAGTAGATAGCAAAGCGGCCCGCCCACCTTGCCGTGGCCCTGCACGACGGCACGGGCACCGGCCATCGTCATCCCGAGCTCGGAGAAGATGGCCCGGATGCAGATGAGAACCCCCTGCGACGTGGCGCCCACATGCCCTCGGCTCCCTCCGACAGCGAGCGGCTTGCCGGTGACGACGCCGGGTAGCGCCTCTCCCTTCACCATTGACAGGGTGTCCATCACCCAGGCCATCACCCGGGCGTCGGTGTTCACGTCGGGCGCCGGCACGTCCCGGTCCGGCCCGAGGAGCGTGGCCACGTCGAAGGTGTAACGCCGGGTCAGACGTTCAAGCTCGCCGTCCGACAGCTTGCGCGGGTCGACCGTCACGCCTCCCTTTGCCCCGCCGAAGGGGATGTCGACCACGGCGCACTTGAGGCTCATCTCGGCGGCCAACGCCTTCACCTCGTTCACCGTCACGAGGTGGTGGAAGCGGATGCCACCTTTGCCGGGGCCGCGACTCACGTCGTGATGGACCCGCCAGCCGGTGAAGACCTCGACACGGCCGTTGTCCATCCGGACCGGCACCGAGACCTCGAGCACCCGGGTCGGGATCCTGAGCATCTTGTGAGTGTCCTCATCGAGCCCGATGAGGGCGGCGGCGTCGTCGATGCGTTCGAGCACCGCATCCCACGGGTCAGTTGCGGCCATGTCCTCGTTGACCTCCAGCTCGCTCTCCCGCCCAACCTAGCCCGGTCGTCGAGGACGGCGGATGCGTGCGCCAAGCCCGAAGCGGGACCTACGGTGATCGGGCTGGACCCGCGAGAGACCAGCAAGGGCGAGGCCGCGGACCGAAGGAGGACGGTGGAGACCAACCAGACAAGAGAGGCCCACGGACGACCAGTGCGCGATCTCGCCGACGCCTACGTCGACGCGAGGGCCGAGCTCGACCCGATGCTGGCCGCTCAGCTGGGCGTGCGCCCGGGCGACGACCGCCTGCCCGACCTGTCGCCCTCCGGCTGGCAGGCGAAGGACGACCTCGCCAAGGAAACCCTCGCCGCCCTCGAGCAGATCCAGGATGCCGGTCCGCCGGCTGACGCGGACGAGCGGCGCTGCGCGAAGCTGCTGGCCGAGAGGCTCCCGGCCGCTCTCGCGCTCAGCGCCACCGGCGAGCATCTCCGCGACGTACGGCCGATCTTGGGCTCACTCGGCTCGCTCCAGTCGATCTTCATCCTGATGCCGACCGCGACACCAGACGACTGGGAGGTGATCTCCCGGCGAATGGCCCGAGTGCCGACAGCCGTCGAAGGCTACGTCTCCTCGCTGCGAGAAGGCATCCGTCTCGGCCTGCTGGCGGCTCCGCGGCTCGTGGAAGCGGAGCTGGACCAGCTCGCCGACTGGATGGCGGCGGGGAACGGTCGCGGCTGGTACGCCGAGCTCGCCCGCGGAGCTGCGGGTGCCGACGGGTCAGGTGGCGCCGCCGCTGGCGCCGGCGCTAGCGCGGTCCCGGAGTCCCTGCGCACCGACCTGGACAGGACGGCGGCAAGCGCCATCACAGCAGTCGCCGATCTACGCCGCTGGCTCGCCGCGGAGTACCTCCCCAAAACGGACGGCACGCCGGCGAGCGCCGGGGCGGACCGCTACCGGCTCGGGTCGCGGCTTTGGACCGGGGCCGAGCTCGATCTCGATGAGACGTACGCCTGGGGCTGGTCGGAGTACCTGTCTCTGAGAGACGAGCTCAACGCCGAAGCCGGCCGCG
This sequence comes from Acidimicrobiales bacterium, assembly GCA_050742375.1. Lineage (GTDB taxonomy): Bacteria > Actinomycetota > Acidimicrobiia > Acidimicrobiales > Bog-793 > JAKATT01. The sequence goes on from JBOGHY010000062.1 coordinate 7,622, forward strand.
TGCTGCCGGGAGCCTCGCTCCAGGCTGCCATGCGCCACCTCGACGAAACGGGTGAGGCGATCGAGGGCGTGGAGCAGGTCCGCCTCAGGTTGCAGCAGCTCATGGACGAGGCGATCGCCGACCTCGACGGTACCCACTTCGACCTCGCGGCGCCGATCAAAGTCGTGGAGGCTCGAATCGCCCCGGCGGGCAGCGCCGCGGCTCCGTACTACAGCCGCCCGTCGAAGGACTTCTCCCGTCCCGGACGGACCTTCCTTCCCACCCGCGGCAGGACCCGCTTCCCGCTTTGGATCCTGGTGAGCACCTGGTACCACGAGGGTGTTCCCGGCCATCACCTCCAGCTGGCGCAGTGGACGTACCTGTCGGAACGGCTCTCGACCTACCAGAGCAGCATCGGATCGGTGAGCGCCTGCAGCGAGGGATGGGCGCTCTATGCCGAGCGGCTCATGGACGAGCTCGGCTACCTGACTCTCCCCGGAGCGCGACTGGGCTACCTCGGCGCCCAGATCTGGAGGGCGATCCGCGTCGTCGTCGACATCGGGATGCACCTTCAGCTGCGCGTGCCCCATGACTCGCCGATCGGCGCCGGGCAGATCTGGACCCCGGAGCTCGCACAGCAGTTCTGCACTGCCCACTCTGGGCACGACGCCGACTACGTCAAGAGCGAGGTGACCCGCTACCTCGGCGCGCCCGGCCAGGCGATCAGTTACAAGCTCGGCGAACGCGCCTGGCTTGCCGGCCGCGAGGCCGCCAGCAGTGCCCACGGCGGCAAGCTCGACCTGAAGTCGTGGCACATGGCCGCCCTCTCCCTCGGCCCGCTCGGCCTCGACGACCTCACCGCCGAGCTCGGATCCCTCTGAGACGGCGGAGCCTGGCTGCCCATTCTGCTAGTATTCTACAGAATCCTGGATAATGTAGGAGAGGTCGTGGAGGGTCGCGAGGTCAAGGACCGGCTGTACGAGCACTTCGCCCAGGTCGCCAAGGCCACGGCCAGCCCGGCCCGCATCGAGCTCTTGGAGCTGGTCGCCCAAGCCGAGCGCAGCGTCGACGCCTTGGCGGGCGCCACCGGGATGGGCGTCACCAATACCTCGGCCCACCTGCAGGTGCTGCGGCGCGCCGGGTTGGTCGAGACCCGGAAGGACGGCACCAAGGTCTTCTACCG
>JBOGHY010000063.1:0-12552 GCA_050742375.1 Acidimicrobiales bacterium
CAAGCGCTTCTTCGGGGCGGCCCGCAACATCGAGGAGGGCGGCTCGCTCACCATCCTTGCGACCGCTCTCGTCGAAACAGGCTCGAAGATGGACGAGGTGATCTTCGAGGAGTTCAAGGGCACCGGCAACATGGAGCTACGCCTCGACCGCAAGCTCGCAGAGCGCCGTATCTACCCGGCGATCGACGTGAACGCGAGCTCCACGCGCCACGAGGAGCTCCTTTTCGACCGCTCTCAGCTCCAGCAGGTGTGGAAGCTGCGCCGGGTGCTGAACGCACTCGGCGCGGAGGGCAGCGCGGCCGCCGGTCTCGAGCTGCTCACCGACAAGATCAAGACGACCCGGTCGAACGACGAGTTCCTGGCAGAGATCGCCAAGGCTCCGTCACCGTCAAACTGAGGAGCCCGATGAAAGCCGACATCCACCCGAACTACGTGACCGCCACGGTGACCTGCTCGTGCGGCAACACCTTCACGACGCGCTCCACGAGGGCCGAGCTTCACGTCGAGCTGTGCAACGAGTGCCATCCCTTCTTCACGGGCAAGCAGAAGCTCGTCGACACCGGTGGGAGGGTGGAGCGGTTTGAGCGGCGCTACGGCCAGCGCAAGAAGGCCAAGCGTTCCTAGCGGTCGGCCAGGGGGAAGCCGGAGCGGGTGAGGCCCGTGGACGAGCGGCTCGCCGAGCTCGAGGCCGAGCACGAGGAGGTACTCGCCCGCCTGGCCGACCCTGCCGTGCTCGCAGACCGGCACGCCGCCAGGGATATCGGGCGGCGCCGCAAGGAGCTCGAGGCGCTCATCGGCGCCATTCGCGAGCTCGGCTCGGCGAGAGCGGACCTGGAGACGGCTCGCGAGCTCCTGGCCGAGTCCGGCGGGCCCGAGCGGGAGCTGGCGCAAGAGGAGGTGCGCGCCGCCGCCGATCTTGTCGCCGCCCTCGAGGAGCGGCTGCGGGAGGCGCTCGTTCCGAGCGATCCCCGCGACGGCCGCAACGTGATCGTCGAGATCCGCGGCGCCGAAGGCGGCGAAGAGGCCAACCTGTTCGCCCGCGATCTCCATGAGATGTACCTGCGGTACGCAGATCGCCGCTCCTGGAAGGTCGACGTGCTCGACACCCGCCCGTCCAGTCGAAAGGGAATCGACTCTGTCACCTTTGTCGTGAAGGGCGACGACGCCTGGCGGCGCCTCCGGTACGAGGCTGGGACGCACCGGGTGCAGCGGGTGCCGGTGACCGAGTCCCAGGGCAGGGTGCACACCTCCTCTGCCACGGTCAACGTGCTCCCCGAGGTCGACGAGGTCGAGGTCGAGATCGAGCCGAGCGATCTGCGCATCGACCTCTTCCGCTCCACCGGCCCGGGTGGCCAGTCCGTCAACACGACGGACTCGGCGGTCCGCATCACCCACCTGACGAGCGGCCTCGTCGTGTCGATGCAGGACGAGACGAGCCAGATCCAAAACCGGGCCCGGGCGATGCAGGTCCTGCGCGCCCGGCTCTACGAGGCGGAGCGCTCCCGCCAGGAGGCCGAGCTCGCAGCCGAGCGCAAGGCGCAGGTCGGCTCGGGCGGCCGCTCGGAGAAGGTGCGCACCTACAACTTCAACCAGAACCGGGTCACCGACCACCGCATCGGGCTCTCGCTGCAGAAGCTCGATCGCGTCCTCCAGGGCGACCTCGACGAGCTCGTCGACGCCCTCGCCGCCGGCGACCGCTCCCGCCACATGGCGGGTGGGTGACCCCGAGCTGGCGCGATCTGCTGGCGGAGGTCTCCTCCGGCCTCGGCGGCTCCCCCTCCCCCCACGAAGAAAGCCGCCTCATCCTCCAACACGCCGCTCGCATGCCCTGGCCCGCCCTCGCCGCCCGCCTCGACGAGCCGGCCGCCCCAAAGGTCGCCGCCCGGGCCCGGCACCTTGCCGCCGCGCGCCGGGGTGGACGACCGCTGCAGCATGTGCTCGGCCGATGGGGCTTTCGTAGGATCGACGTAGCGGTCGACGGGAGGGCGCTCGTACCAAGGCCAGAGACCGAGGTCGTGGTCGAGGTGGCGCTCGAGCTCGTCGAGGCGCTCGGGATCTCCGGGCGACCGGCGCTCGCCGTCGACCTCGGGACGGGCTCGGGGGTGATCGCCCTCTCGCTCGCAACCGAGCGGGACGATCTCGACGCGGTCGGCGTCGATCGCTCCGCCGACGCCCTGGCGCTCGCTGCCGAGAACCTCACCCTCGTCTCGGCCGCTCATCCCGGCCTCGCCGCCAGGGTGAGCTTTCTGCGGGGCGACTTCTACGGCGCCCTTCGCCGAGGGATGCGAGGGGCCGTCGACCTCGTCGTGGCGAACCCGCCCTATGTCGCCGAGCGCGAGTGGGCCGGGCTCGAGCCGGTCGTGCGCGACCATGACCCCTATGAGGCTCTCGTCGCCGGGCCGAGCGGCCTCGAGGCTATCGAGGCGGTCGTGACAGGAGCACCCGGCGTGCTGCGGCGCCCGGGAGCCCTCGCCGTCGAGATCGCCCCGCACCAGGCGGAGGCGGCCGTCCGGCTCGCCGAGCGCGCCGGCCTGGTCGACGTCGCCGTCCGTCCGGACCTCGCCGGCCGCCCCCGGGTGCTCGTCGCTTCACATCTGTAGCTGGCCGACGGCGGTCGGAGGGCCGGGTAGGGCCAGGCCAGGGCCGGTACACTCCACCGATGCGCCTCGCGCTCGGCTCGGACCACGCCGGGTACCTCATGAAGGCCCAGATCTCAGGGGAGCTCGGACAGCTCGGTCACGAGGTCGTCGACCTAGGCACCCACTCGGCAGAGCCGGTCGACTACCCGGACTACGGCGCCGAGGTCGGACGGGCGGTCGTCTCCGGCGAGGTCGACTTCGGAGTGTGCATCTGCGGAACCGGGATCGGCATCGGGATCGCCGCCAACAAGATCCGCGGCGTGCGGGCCGCCGTCGTGCACGACGTCTCCTCGGCCCGCCTGGCGAGGGAGCACAACGATGCCAACGTCGTCTGCCTCGGAGCCCGCCTGATCGGGCCGAGCGCGGCGGTCGACTCGGTCATCGCCTTTTTGGAGGCCGAGTTCCAGGGCGGCCGCCACATCCCCCGGATCGCCAAGATCAGCGAGCTCGAGGCAGAGCCGCAGTGAGCGGCGCCGGGGCGGAGCCGGGCGGGGCGGGCGGCACCGGGCGGCTCTTCGGCGACGCGCTGTCGCTCGACGGGGAGGTGGGCGAGCTCCTTTCACGCGAGCTCGACCGCCAGCGCAGCACGCTCCAGCTCATCGCCTCGGAGAACTTCACCTCGCCGGCGGTGCTGGCGGCCACGGCGTCGGTGCTCACGAACAAGTACTCCGAGGGCTACCCCGGGCGGAGGTACTACGGCGGGAACGCCGTCGCCGACGAGGTGGAGGACCTCGCCCGGGAACGGGCCAAGGCCCTCTTTGGGGCCGAGCACGCCAACGTGCAGCCCCACTCCGGGGCCTCGGCCAACCTGGCCGCCTACCTCGCTCTCGTCGAGACGGGCGACACCATCCTCGCGATGCGCCTCGACCAGGGCGGGCACCTCACACATGGCTCGCCCGTGTCGATCACCGGCAAGCTGTACCGCTTCGTCGCCTACGGCGTCACGGCGGCGGCCAGGGACGGCTCGGGGGAGCGCATCGACTTGGACATGGTGCGCGACCTCGCAAAGCGCGAGCGCCCGAAGCTGATCGTCGCCGGCACCACTGCCTACTCGCGGGTGATCGAGCCCGAGCCGTTCCGTGAGATCGCCGACGAGGTGGGAGCGCGCTTCATGTTCGACCTTGCGCACCCTGCCGGGCTCGTGGCCGGAGGGGTGCACCCGAGCCCGGTCGGGGTGGCCGACGTTGTCACCTTCACGACCCACAAGACGCTGCGAGGGCCTCGAGGCGGGGCCTTGCTCGCCCGCGCAGACCTCGGGCGCGCCGTCGACTCTGCCGTCTTCCCAGGGTTGCAGGGCGGGCCGCTGGAGCACGTGATCGCGGCGAAGGCGGTGGCCTTCGGGGAGGCCTTGCAGCCGGCATTCGCTTCGTATGCCGCCGCCGTGGTCCGCAACGCCGCCGCTTTCGCGGCGGCGCTCGCCGCCGAGGGCTTCCGCCTCGTCGCCGGCGGCACCGACAACCATCTCATCCTCGTCGACCTTCGCGACTTCGACCCCGAGCTGACGGGCAAGGTGGCTCAGGAGTCGCTCGACCGGGCAGGGATCACCTGCAACCGCAACCAGATTCCGAACGACCCGCGCCCTCCGTTCATAACGAGCGGGTTACGCCTCGGAACGGCGGCCGAGACGACCGCCGGCATGGGTCCCGACGAGATGCCCCTCGTCGCCTCCCTGATCTCGAGGGCGCTTCGCCACCGGACGAGCGCGGAGAAGCTGGCCGCCGTCCGCGAGGAGGTTCGGCACCTGCGGGCGGCGTTCGACCCCTATCCCGAGCTCGCCGGGATCGCCGGGCTCGCCGGGCCTGCCCGGCTCACCGGGTCGCCCCGCTGAGGGCCCCCGGCCCGAGGGAGCGGGCGCGCTCGTGACCGAGGAGGTCGGCTGTCTCATCGTCTTTGGGGTGGCTGCGGTCGCCTGCTTCGCCGCCACCTTCGGGGTGAGGGCGCTCGCCGTCGGGCGAAAGCTCGTCGTGCTGCCCGACGCCGAACGGGTCCACACCGTGCCGACGCCCACCTTCGGCGGCGCCGGCATGTTCGCCGCCTTCGGGGTCGCCCTTCTCGTTGCCTGGACGCTGCCCGCCTTCAGGAGCAGCTTTGCCGGCGTTGCCGAGCCCTTCGGCATCCTCGCCGGCCTGGCAGTGATCTTCGCCTTCGGCCTCGCGGACGACCTGCGCGAGGTCTCCGCCCCCGCAAAGGTTTCGGGCCAGGTGCTCGCCGCCATGGCGCTCTACTTCCTCGGCATCACGATGTCGCACTTCAAGGTCCCCTTCGCCGGGTTCGTCGTGCTGTCCCCGTCGATCCTGCCGCTCGTCACGGCGCTCTGGGTGATCGGCATCTGCAACGCCGTCAACCTGATCGACGGCCTTGACGGCCTGGCCGCCGGCGTGGTGGCGATCGCCTCGGGGGCGCTGTGCCTTTACGGGCTCCGCCTGGAGGAGCTGAGCGTGTTGAGCCGTGACAACTTCGGCCCGCTCGTGGCCGCCGCCACCTGCGGCATCTGCATCGGCTTCCTTCCCCACAACTTCCACCGGGCCAGGATCTTCATGGGGGACTCCGGGGCGATGGTGCTCGGGCTGTTGATGGCGGCGAGCACGATGCTGGTCGGGGGTCAGTCCTACGACTACTCGGGTCAGACGTACTTCTTCTTCGCCCCGCTGCTCGTGCCCTTTTTCATCCTCGGGGTACCGATCCTCGACACCGTCTTTGCCATCGTGCGGCGCACAGCCCGGCGAAGCGGGCTCTCGGCACGCGACCTCGAGCACCTGCACCACCGGCTCATGCGCCTCGGGCACGGCCATCGCCGTGCAGTGCTCGTGCTGTGGGCGTGGACGGCGATACTGTCGGCCCTGGCGCTCTACCCGTCCTTTTATCCGCGCTGGAACGTGGCCATCCCGATCGGGGTCGCCGTGCTCGGCGTCGGCCTCTACACCTGGTTCCGCCCAGGGCGCCACACCAAGGCGCCGATGCCGGCAGCCGCCGCAGAGGGCGACGCCAGGCGGGTGACCCGCCCGCGGGGCCTCGCCGACGCCGATGCCGAGAGGCGCGCGTCGCGGCGTCGTTTTGCCCGCCACCAGCCTCCCACGCGAGGATAAGCGCCGAACGTGAGCAGCAAGCCCTCGCCGAGCGGGTTCGACCTGCTCGGCATGGGCGTCACGGCGGCACTGTGCATCGGCGCCGGCATCGGCGGCGGGTACTGGCTCGACGCGACGCTCAGGACGGGCCTCCTTCTCACCTTCCTGGGACTGGCGTTGGGGATCACCGCCGCAGTGGCGGCGGTGTACTTCGAGATAAAGAAATTCCTGTAGTAAGAGCCGGAGAGTGGCCGGTCGATCGACGGCCTGCTCGCGAGGAGAGACGGCGTACGTGATCAACGGACTGGCTGGCCTGGTCGAGCAGTTCACCCTGCCCGAGCTGCGCCGCGTGCTGCGCCACACGGCGCTCAGCGGCCTCGGGCTCGGCGTGATCTGCCTCGTGTTGTCGGTCGTCTTCTCCGAGGCCGTCCTCGGCGTCGGGATCTGCATCGGGCTCGGGCTCGGCCTCGGCAACATCCGCCTCGTCATGCTGCAGACCGCCAAGGTGAGCGAGCGTAAGCTCGCCAAGCCCATCCGCGCCCTCGCCTCGCTCACCCTCGTCCGCCTGGGGGCGACGACGGTCATAGTCATCCTGCTCACAGTCTTTGTCACGCCGCTCGGAATCGGGGCCGTGGCCGGTATCGCCCTCTTCTACCTCGTGTTCGTCGTGATCCTCGTCTCGGGGGTGCTCCGTCACCGGGGGGCGGCGGCGTGACGCCTCCGGCGCTCCTCGCCCTTACGGTCCACGTCGGGGACCACGTGACGACGAAGCTCTTCGGCTTCACTATCGACCTCGACGACATCTTCTCGGTGGTGGTCGTCGGCCTCGTCATCGTGGCCCTCGGCATCGCACTTCGGATGAAAGTGACCTCGGGCGTGCCCGGCAAGCTCCAGCTGGCCTGGGAGACCGTCGTCGGCGGCGTCGAGAACCAGGTCACCTCCATGATGGGCGACCGTGGCCTTTTCATCGTGCCGCTGGCGGTGACGCTCTTCGTCTTCATCCTCTTCGCCAACTGGGCCGAGATGATCCCGACGACCTTCCCGGGCCACCATCAGATCCTCCCGGCGCCCACGGGCGACATCAACATGCCCGCCGCCCTTGCGGTCCTCGTGATCGTGCTCGTGCACATCACCTGGATCCAAAAGAGCGGGTTCCGCAGCTACGTGAGCCACTACTTCCGGCCCTACAAGGCGCTCTTCCTCATCAACGTCGTCGAGGAGATCTCCAAGCCCCTCACCCTGGCGCTGCGGCTCTTCGGCAACATCTTCGCCGGCGGGCTCATGCTGGTGCTGATCGCCGACCTGCCCACCAAGTTCATCGTGCCGATCCCGGCCCTCGGCTTCATATGGAAGCTCTTCGACGGGCTCTTCGTCGGCCCCGTCCAGGCCTTCATCTTCACGCTGCTCACGATCCTTTACTTCCAGAACGCCGTCTCCGGGGGCCACTAGGCCGCCGTCGGCGGAGACAGCACCGTCCTCCCAGTCCCTACGAACCAGGAGAGCCCACCAAATGCCAGCAGCAGCCAATGCGCACGACATCGCGATCAGCTCGGCCGGCGCTTTCATCGGCGGGGGGCTCGCCCTCGGCGGGGGAGCGATCGGCGCAGCCATCGGTGACGGCCTGGCCGGGAACGCCACGATCGCCGGGATCGCCCGCCAGCCGGAAGCCCAGGGCCGGCTCTACACGACGATGTTCATCGTCGTCGGCCTCGTCGAGGCGATGTACTTCATCAACCTCGTCTTCATGATCCTTTTCACCTTCGTCCTCTACAAGAAGTAGGTTCGCCTCAGATGCTCGGGAGCATCTTCCTCCTCCCCGGGTTCACCTTCGTCCTCGAGCTCGTCGCCTTCGCGCTCGTCTTGTGGTTCATCGCCGCCAAGGTGATCCCTCCGATACGCAAGGCCATGAACGAGCGTGAAGCGCAGATCCGCAACTCGATCGAGGCCGCCCAGGAGGCTCGGCGCGACGCCGAGCGGTCGGCCAACGAGCGCCGCCAGCTGCTCGAGCAGGCTCGCGAGGAGGCGCGGGCGATCGTCGACGGGGCGAACCAGATGGCCGAGCAGCTGCGCGAGGAGGGGCGGCGCCGGGGCGAGGAGGAGCACGACCGCCTCGTGCGGGACGCCCAGGCCGAGATCGACCTCGAGCGCCAGCGCGCACGCGACGAGGTGATGGCCGACGTCGGCCGTCTCGTGCTCGACGCCGCCGAGAAGGTGATCGGCACCGGTCTCGACGACGCCCGCCACCGCGCCCTTGTTGACGAGGCCATCTCGGCGGCAGAGGCAACCGCCGCCGGTCGCTGATGCTCGAGCTCTCGCGCGGCTACGCCGCCGCCGCCATCGATGCCGCCGAGCGCTCTGGTGGGGCCGCCGCCCTCGGCGAGGTGGCGGGCGACCTCGCCGCCCTCCTCCGGCTCGTCGGCACCTCGGCGGAGCTTCGCGCCGCCCTTACCGATCCCAGTATCCCGTCACAGGAGCGTCGGGCGGTGATGGAGGAGCTGCTCGAGGGAAAGATCTCGCACGAGGCGCTGGCGCTTTGCGGCTTCGCCGTCGGATCCGAGCGGGCCGCCGAGCTGCCGAAGGTGCTCGAGCAGCTGGTGGAGCTGACCGAGAGCCGCGCCGCCGAGGCCGCCGCCGGCGAGCGGGACCTGGCCGAGCAGCCGATCGGCCGCGGCGGCGCCTACGAGAGGCTCCGTGGCTACGCCGAGCACGAATTCGAAGCCGTCGCGGACGCTGCTCATGTCGACGAGGTCGAGGACGAGATCTTCAGCTTCGCCCGGATCCTCGAAGGGTCGAGGGAGATGCGCGAGGGGCTTTCGGATGCGGATGTACCGGCCCGTAGGCGCGTTGCCCTCCTCGAAGACGTGCTCGATGCCAAGGTGTCCTCCGAGAGCGTCCATCTGTGCTGCTACGTCGTGCGCGCCGGGCGGATCCGCGACGTCGTCGGGGCTCTCGGCTTCCTCGTCGACCTGGCGGCCGAGGAGCGGGGGCGGCGCGTGGCCAAGGTGCACGCGGCGCTGCCGCTCGACGAGGCCGCGCGCGCCCGCCTCGGCGAAGCGCTCTCCCGCCTCGTACGGCGACCCGTCGAGCTCCGGGTGGCCATCGACCCTGCGGTGATCGGCGGCATAGAGGTCGAGGTCGGCAACACGGTCATCGACGGGACGGTCCGCCACCGGCTCGGACAACTGAGAGAGACGCTGGCCAAGGGCGCCTGAGCGCCCGCCGGTGTGACCTTCGAGAGATAGCCTTGCCCGCCCCGGGCGGCCCGAGAAAAGGACGACACGAGCGACATGGCAGAGCTCACCATCAGTGCCGAGGAGATCACCGAAGCTCTCCGCCGGCACGTCGCCGACTACAACTCGGAGATCCGTTCAGAGCAGGTGGGCCGGATCACCGAGGTCGGCGACGGCATCGCCAGGGTCTCTGGGCTGCCCGGCGCCTCGGTGAACGAGCTGCTCGAGTTCGATGACGGCACCCTCGGCCTCGCTTTGAACCTCGACGAGGAGACCATCGGCGCCGTCGTGCTCGGTTCGGTCGACAGCCTCGAGGAGGGACAGATCGTGCGGGGGACGGGCCGCATCCTCTCGGTCCCCGTCGGCGACGGGCTGCTCGGCCGCGTCGTCGACCCGCTCGGCAACCCGATCGACGGCAAAGGGGCGCTGGGCGAGACAGAGGAGCGCCGCGTCGAGATCCAGGCTCCCGGCATCGTAAAGCGCCAGCCCGTCTCCGAGCCGCTTCAGACGGGCATCAAGGTGATCGACGCCATGACGCCGATCGGCCGCGGCCAGCGCGAGCTCATCATCGGCGACCGCAAGACGGGAAAGACGACGATCGCCGTCGACACGGTGATCAACCAGCGGGGCGAGAACGTGAAGTGCATCTACGTCGCAATCGGCCAGAAGGGCTCGACGATCGCCCAGACCGTGGCCACTTTGGCGGAGCACGGCGCCCTCGACTACACCGTCGTCGTGGCGGCGCCCGCCTCGGAGTCGGCGCCGTTCAAGTACCTCGCTCCCTATGCCGGCTGCGCCATGGGCCAGCACTGGATGGAGGCGGGCGAGCACGCCCTCATCATCTACGACGACCTGTCCAAGCAGGCCGAGGCCTATCGCCAGCTGTCGCTCCTTCTTCGCCGCCCCCCCGGGCGCGAGGCCTACCCGGGCGACGTCTTCTACCTGCACTCGAGGCTGCTCGAGCGGGCCGCCAAGCTCTCCGACGCCATGGGTGGCGGCTCGCTCACGGCGCTGCCGATCATCGAGACGAAAGCGGGCGACATCTCGGCCTACAGCCCGACGACCGTCATCTCCATCACCGACGGCCAGATCTTCCTCGAGGAGGACCTCTTCCGCTCCGGGGTGCGCCCGGCCATGCACGTCGGCAACTCGGTGAGCCGTGTCGGGGGCAACGCCCAGGTGAAGGCGATGCGGTCGGTGGCGGGGACCCTCAAGATCGACCTCGCACAGTTCCGCGAGCTCGAGGCTTTCGCCACCTTTGGTTCCGAGCTCGACAAGGTCTCCCAGGCTCAGCTGGACAGGGGCTATCGCCTGACCGAGCTCTTGAAGCAGGGCATCAACCAGCCGTTGCCCGTCGCCGAGCAGGTCGTCGTGATCTACGCCGGGACGAAGGGCCACCTCGACTCGGTCCCGGTGGCCGAGGTGCAGCGTTTCGAGAGCGAGCTGCGGACGTACTTTCGCGCCCAGCACGCCGACCTCCTCGAGCACATCGCCAAGGAGGGGACGCTCCCCGACGGGGCGGCGATGGACAGGGCTATAGACGAGCTGAAGCAGGCCTTCTCCGACGCGGGCGACGCCGAGCCCGAGGCGAAGGCGGGGGCCGGGCCCGAGGCGAAGGAGCACGCCGACGTCGACGCCGACGCCCGGACCGAAGCCGAAGCCGGGGCCGAAGCCGAAGCCGAAGCCGGGGCCGAAGCCGAAGCCGACGCCCGGGCCGACGCCGACGACGGGGCGGGCTGAGCAGTGCCCGGCAGCCAGGAGCGCATCCTCCGCCGGCGGGTCCGCTCGGTCGAGGCCACGAAGAAGATCACGCGGGCGATGGAGCTGATCGCCGCCTCCCAGATGGTCCGCGCCCGGGCGCGCATCAGCGGGTCGAAGCCGTACCTCGAGGGCATCGAGCAGGTGCTCGCCGACGTGGTCGCGGACGGCAGTGCCCCCGCGCGGCTCATGGGCACGCCCGAGTCGCCCGAGCACGTCGCCGTGGTGGCGATCGTCTCGGACCGCGGGCTGTGCGGCGGCTACAACGCCTTCGTGCTGAGAACGGCTGATCGCCTTGTCCGCACCGGCGAGCAGGCCGGGCGCAGCTATCGCCTCACGACCGCCGGCAAGAAGGCAGTCGGCTACTTCCGCTTCCGGGGAAGAGGCGTCGACGACAGCTTTCCCATGTCGGACCGGCCCACCTACGAGGACGCCCGCCGCCTGGCTGGCACCGTCGTGCCGAGGTTCATGAGCGGCGACGTCGATCTCGTCCAGCTCGTGTCGACCCACTTCGTGAGCTCGGGCACCCAGGCGGTCGAGACCCGTCAACTGCTGCCCCTCGAGCCCCCCGACGGCTCCTCCGAAAGCCGGTCCGGCTCACCCCCTCGCATGGCCGCCGACGGCGCCGCTCACGAGCCTGAGGACGCCCGCGACGACGAGGGGCAGGGGCGGCGCTCGGGCTACTTCGAGTACGAGCCGGCGGCGGGCGATCTTCTCCGCCTCCTCGTGCCCCGCTACGCCGAGGCGGCCCTCTACCAGGCACTCCTCGAGGCGTCGGCCTCGGAGCACATCGCCCGCCAGCGGGCCATGTCGGCGGCGACGGAGAACGCCGAGGAGATGATCAAGAGCCTGCGCCGCGTGATGAACCGTGCCCGCCAGGACACGATCACGACAGAGATCATGGAGATCGTCGGCGGCGCCGAGGCGCTCCGGCAGGGCTCCGGCGAAGGTGTCGAGCCGACTCGACACGACCACAGCGAGGAGCAGATCGCATGAGCACGCCCGCCGCCGACGTAGACGAGAAGGCGAACGGCCACCTCGAGGACGGGCGGATCGTCGCCGTCACTGGCCCCGTCGTCGACGCCGAGTTCCCACCGCACGCGCTGCCCGAGATCAACCACCTGCTCGAGATCCGCTTCGAGATGGACGGCGAGGAGGTCGTCGTGCCGGCCGAGGTCGCCCAGCAGATCGGCGAGGGCCGGGTGCGGGCGATCTGCTTGAAGCCGACCGACGGGCTGCGCCGCGGGGCGCCTGTGCGCAACCTCGGGCGCGGCATCACCGTGCCGGTGGGCGACGCCGTGCTCGGGCACGTCTTCAACGTCACTGGCCAGCCGCTTGACACCGACGACATCGGGGAGCCGGACGACTACCTCGAGATACACCGAGATCCCCCCGACTTCGACACGCTCGAGCCGAAGCGCGAGATGTTCGAGACCGGTATCAAGGTGATCGACCTGCTCGAGCCCTACGTGCAGGGCGGCAAGATCGGACTCTTCGGCGGCGCCGGCGTCGGCAAGACAGTGCTCATCACCGAGATGATCAACCGGGTGGCCGAGCAGCACGGCGGCGTCTCGGTCTTCGGCGGGGTGGGGGAACGGACCCGTGAAGGCAACGACCTGTGGCTGGAGATGAAAGAGTCAGGCGTGCTGAAGCGGGCCGCCCTCGTCTACGGGCAGATGGACGAGCCGCCTGGTGTGCGCCTGCGGGTGGGCCTCTCCGCCCTCACCATGGCCGAGTACTTCCGGGACGTGCGCAACCAAGATGTCCTGCTGTTCATCGACAACATATTCCGCTTCGTGCAGGCGGGTTCGGAAGTGTCGACGTTGCTCGGCCGGATGCCCTCGGCCGTCGGTTACCAGC
>JBOGHY010000064.1:0-23876 GCA_050742375.1 Acidimicrobiales bacterium
GTCGTCGTCGAGGCGAAAGTCCTCTTTCTCCAAAGGCGGGAGCCAGCTCCACTTCTCGGTCTCGGGGTCGTATGAGAGTCGCCAACCCTCGTGTGACTTCTGGTGATGGTGTGGGACACAGAGAAGACAGAGGTTGGAGAGCGACGTCGGGCCCCGGGGCTTGTACGGCTCGATGTGGTCGCGTTCGAGCCCGAGGCTCGCCTGACAGCCCGGCACGACGCAGGTGCGGTCCCGCCATAAAAGTGCCGTGCGGAGGGCCGCGTTCACGTGCCGTTTGAAATGAACGATCGTCTTTATGTCTGTGCCGTTCGTCAAGACGTAGTCGAGGACGAAGTCTCCTCCAAGAAGTGCACGTGCCTCGTGCAAGCTCACTGGGCCGATGCCGGCGATCTCGCAGATCTCGTCTCTCTCGAGGCGTCCCCGCAAAAGTGCCGCCAGATCGGCCCGCAGCACCACGTGTGCGGGACCGAAATGGCGCACCCAGGGCTTGCGCCGGGGCGTCGGCTCGTCACCGCTCGTCTCCTTCTCGGTGTCGTCGTCGTCGTCGGTGTCGGTCTCGTCGTCGTAGTCATAGAGCGCGGTGTCGGTCTCGTCGTCGTAGTCGGTGTCCTCGCCGGGCGTGGGCGTCTCGCAGGCCCTGGGCTCGGGCGCTTGCCCGGGCGCCTCGCCGAGCGCCTCGGCGGCGTCGTCGTCACACTCGATCTCGCCGGTGACAACGGCCACGAGAGCGTCGGCGTAGTAGGCATCGATGCTCTCGTGCTCTCCCCGGCGCCGTGCACGGGCGAAGAACTCGTCAGCGGCCGGGCGAAGGCCTGCCAAGAGCCTTGCCCCGTTGAGCGGCGTGAGGGAGAAACGTCCCCCAAAGGCCCCGTCGCGCTCGGTCCAGGTGCGCAAAAAGCGCTTCCTGTGCAAGCGGGCCTGGCGCTCGGCCTCGTCGACCTCTGAGCGCGCCCTCGCGCGTCTGCGCTCGGCCTCGTCTCGAAGCTCTTTCAACGACGACCTTCCTGCGAGCTCCAAGAGGTCTTTCTCGGCGCTCGGGTCGAGCGCCGCGGTCTCGGCGATCTCACGCGCCTGGGCGGGCGATAGCTCACCGGACCTGAAGGCCTCGTCCAAGAGGCCGAGAGCGTCGAGATGTCCTGCGGCGACAAGGCCGTCGGCCGCCCGGGCGGGGCTGTCGCCGGAGCGCTGCGACACCCAATCGGCAGGCGAGCGCGCCCCCGATCGTTGGTGGCGGTTCGCCCTTACACACCGCTTGGCACAGATCGACTTGCCTGCAGCCGCGAGTCGCTCGGCGCGGGCGTACTTGTCCATGATCGCCTCGGCGGTCTCGCCGTTGAGGCAGGAGGCGTCAAGCTCGGCGTTGGCGACCTGCAGCGCCTCGAGCGCCTCGTCCAGGAGTGCGTCCACTGCCATGTGTCAAAGACTACGACGTAGCTGTATCACTGCCGAAGAGCTGGGAAAACAGATGAGACGGGCAGTGCAGGCAGCAACACGTCGGTCGAGGCGGACAGAGGGGGGCTCCGGTGTGGATCGCGAGGAAAGACGCGGTAAAGCGGCTCGCTGGGGGGAGACTCGACCTTCAACCGGAAGAAAAGGCTATAGGAGGACTCGATGAACGACGTCGACGAAAGCACCGAGCTCTACGCGGTCGTCCTCACCACCACCTCATCGCGGGACGAGGCCCGCCAGATCGCGCGACGACTGCTCGAAGAGAGGCTCGCCGCATGCATACAACTACTCCCGGTCGAGAGCATCTACACGTGGCAGGGCAAGACGATCGACGATGACGAGGTCCTCCTCGTCGTCAAGACGCGCCGCGATCGCTACGCCCAGCTCGAGCGCGCCATTCACGACATCCACTCCTACGAGGTCCCCGAGATCGTGATGGTGCCGCTCATGGGTGGCCTCGCTACCTACCTGGGGTGGATCGACGAGGCGACCGCTCCGGGAGGCGGCGGCTCTTTGCCGACCACTCCATGACGTAGCAAGTCGCCGCTTGATGGTCGAGCGGCGAGGCCACTTCTTTGCTGACCGCTTGCGCCGCGAGAAGGCGCAGGCTGTACCGGTCCCGCCGGCTGCTTCCCTTGCTGTCAGCGCCGTCCATCTCGGCGCTCTATGTCAATCTCAGCTCTTCGAGCTGCTCGGGAGTGAAGAGATGGACCTCGTAGATCAGAAAGACCAGCTGGTGGCGCTTGGTCCGCTCTGTCACGAGGAGGGCGGCCACCGGGGTGATCGCCTCTTCCTTGTTCACCCAGGGCCCGCTTGTGCACCGAGGGCCCGCTTGTTCACCCAGGGCCCGCTTGTTCACCGAGGGCGCGAGATCACCTCGGGAGCGGGCTCGGAGACTCAGTACTGGATTCGGGCACGCGCCGGGCTGATGAAGGCCTTGTTGACCGGGACCGACTGCTGAAAGACAAGGTGATGGGCGGCGGCCGCGTGGGCGCCGAAGCGCGGCTCAGTGCAGGCCGCGCGCCAGCGCGAACGCCACCGCCACGGCGACGACCGCCCAGGACAAAAGCCGGAGCGCTCGTTCAAGGGGGGCAACGAGGAAAGACGCGTCGATCGCCTGCTCGCTGCCGTCGGACAGGGTCACCATACCCTCGACCAAGATCGCCTGGCGGCGGATCAGTCGCGCCGGAGTCGAAAGGTTGCGCTGGCAGCCGGACAACAGCGCAGCGCCGGCGGCGAGCACCACCGCCGACCAGCGAAGGGCGCGCTGCTCCGCGTAGGCGGCGACGAGTACCGGGAAGGCACCCCAGGCCAACGCGAACACGACGTCCGAGTGGAACCGGCCGGCGAAGAGCTCGAGGTTGTACCCGAGGACGAGCACCACACCGACGGCCATGAACACCACTAGCCCGGCTCCGACGCGAGCCACGCCGGCGGCTCCGATGACGACCGCACCCAAGAGGGCGAGAACCGAGGCGACTGCCAGGAGACGTGCCGGCAGCGACGTACCAAGCGGGCGACCCTTCAGCTCATCGAGGCAGTGGGCGGCCACCCCGACGGCGAGGAAGAACGCCAAGAGAGTCCCGGCGAGCGTCGTCCAGTTCACCCGCGTGGCGAGCATGGCGCCGAGCACCACGTAGGAGAGGTGCCAGGCGGTGTAGGGAGGGTGGAGCACCGCCCGCACGTCGCGCCAGAGAGTCGGCGGCCCCGCGGCGTAGTAGGCCGGCCCCGAGACCGGCGCCGCCGGACGCCCCAAGGCGGCCCCCGAGACGGTGGCCGAGGCAGGCCCCGGGACCGACGCCGCACCCGGCGTCGTCGGGGTCCGCGGCTCCCGCCCTCGAGGCTCAGCAACCACCGGACCTCGTCCCCCACATGACCAGTCCCCCGCCGAGTGACATGGGCAGCACCGACACGTCCTGCATGCCGGCGGCCTCCCAGGCCGTCACCGTCTCGGCCACGGGGAAGCGCCGGTAGTGCTCCGAGATGCTCGGTCCGAGGAAGCGCCCCACCTCGAACCATTCTCGGCCACCGAGCAAGAGACCGCCGGCGGGAAGCAGAGCCCGCGTGTAGACCCGCCAAAGGGCGCGCCAGAACGCCGACCCTGGCACGCCGAATTCGAGGCTCGCGAGTACTCCTCCGGGACGGATGACACGTGCGAGCTCGGCAATGGTGGATTTCGGATCGGCGACGTAGCGAAGCAGATAGCTGAAGGTGGCCCCGGCGAAGGTGCCGTCAGGGAAGGGGAGCTCCTCACCCCGGCCCCGGACGAGCCGGATGCGCCGCTCGCCGCGCCGGGAGAGGTTCCCCACCGCACGGGCGAGCATCTGCGGTGTGAGGTCGACGCCGACGACGTCGGCACCGGTGGACTCCTTGAGTGCCAGGGCGACGCCGCCCGGGCCGGTGGCGACGTCGAGGAGGCGGTCCGAAGGGCCGGCTCGCACCTGCCCGACGGCAGCCCGGCGCCACCGGCGGTCCTGTCCCATCGAGAGCACGTAGGCGAGGGCGTCGTAGCGGGCGGGCAGGCCGTCGAAGAGCTCGAGCGCCTCTCGGTTCGGCGCCAGACCGGGTCCGGGCGACATGGCCCTATGCCGCAGCCGGCCTACGCGACGTGGACGATGTCGTGCACGAGCAGGACCATCACGAGCACCATGACGGCGAGGTACAGCGCCGTGATCGGCCAGCGGTACCGGTGGTCGGCGAGGAAGAAGCGGCGCATGCCACGGATGTCGAAGACGAGGGCCACGACTCCAAGAGGTATGCCGAGCGCCGGGCCGAGAGCGCCGGCGACGTGCAAGACCGGCGTGAGGATCGGCAGGAGGACGTAACCGAGCAGGCATCGCACCGCCGAGATCAGGATCGAGCCGCTGAAGAGGCGGTGCACCTCCTCGTCACGGGGCACGGAACGCGGGCGCGCCGGAATCCTAAGCAGCCGTCGCATGGCGACGTCGGCGCCGGAGCGCGCCGGCAGGGCGACACGGTTCTGTGCCACGGCGCTCACCGCGACAAGGCTACGGCCACGGCGGGCGAGGGACCAACCGCCCCGGGGCGAGGGACCAACCGCCCTGGCACTGGACACAGGCGCCTACCCGGAGACGTCGGGACCCGCCCGTTCGATGGTGATCGTGAGAAGGACCCGGCGCTCGGACTCCATCGCCGCACGGTACTCCGCCCAGTCAGGGTGCTCGCCGGCCACGCGCCGGTAGTACTCGACGAGGCCCTCCATCGCAGCGGGAAGCGGCACGATCCCGGCAGTCCCGTCGATCTGCACCCACTTGCCGTAGAAGCCGTCGGACATGACGAGGAGCGAGACCCTCGGGTCGCGCCGGGCGTTGCGAGTCTTCGCGGCCGCCTCCCTGGTCGACACGACGACCCTGCCCGATCCGTCGACTGCGGCGGCGACCGGCGACAGCTGTGGGGACCCGTCGCGCCGCCGCGTCGCCAGCACGGCGCGGTGGTTCTCCGAAAGAAAGCCCCTCGCCTCGTCGACTTCCATCGGTGCGAGCATACGGTCGGCTGCCCCCAGGCGCGCTGGCGCCTGGCCGGTGCCCTCCGCGCCCTCGAGCACGTCGGGCGGAGGCCGCGCCTCACACCGCTCGGCGACAACATGTGCGGCCCGCCCGGCTGTGAGCTGGACGTGCGGTCTTTGCCCTGAGAGAGTCTCGGTCCAGATGAGCCCTCCTGAGCGCCCGGCTGCCGGCGCGCCTCGACTAGCACAGGCGCCCGGCGGCCGCCGTGCCGCAGAGCGGCGATGACGTCGCGCCCTGCGGCAAAGGTCGCGCTCGAGGCGGAGGTGGCCGAGCTGCTCGATCTTCTCGAGCAGATGGCAGTGATCCGCGACACGGAGCGTTCCGCCTTCAGCCTCTTCACGGCTGGACTGGTCAAAGGCACCACCCACCTCGCAGCGGGGCAGGAGGCCGTCGCCGTCGGAGCGAGCGCCGGGCTCGAGCCCGACGACTACGTCTTCGCCACCTACAGAGGCCACCACCACGCCCTGGCGAGAGGGCTGTCGGCCGAGGCCTGCCTGGCCGAGCTCATGAGCCGTGCAACCGGGGCGTGCAAGGCGAAGGGCGGATCGATGCACCTGACGAGCGCCTCCTCGAAGATGCTCGGCTCCTATGCGATCGTGGGAGCCCACATCCCCATGGCCTGCGGTGCTGCCTGGTCGGCCGTGCTGCGCGGGACCACGCAGGTGGCGGTGGCTTTCTTCGGCGACGGCGCCACCAACATCGGTGCCTTTCACGAGGGGCTCAACCTCGCCTCGGTCTGGCGTCTGCCCGTCCTTTTCATCTGCGAGAACAACCTCTACATGGAGTACACGCCGATCTCCGAGGTGACATCGGTCGAGCACCCTGCCGCCGGACGGGCGGCCTCGTACGGGCTTGCTCCGATCCTCGTGGACGGCAACGACGTCATCGCCGTCCGCGACGTGGTGTCGGCGGCGGGCTCGCGGGCCCGCTCGGGCGAGGGCCCGAGCCTCATCGAGGCCGCCACCTACCGCCACTTCGGCCATTCGCGGACCGATCCCGCCAAGTACCGGCCGGAGGGCGAGGTCGAAGCCTGGATGGAGCGAGATCCAATCGTCCTCGCCCGCGCTCGCCTGGCTGCCCTCGGCGCCCCTCCCGCCCTCGTCGACGAGCGCCTCGCGCGTGCGGCGGCGGCGGTCGAAGCGGCGGTCGAGGCGGCCCGGTCCGGCCCGGCTCCGGATCCGGCAGAGGCCTTCACCGACATGTGGGCCGACGGAGGCTCCAGTTGGAGGACCTGATCAGCTACCGAGAGGCGGTCGCCGAGGGCCTTGCGAGAGAGCTGCGCCGGGATCCGTCGGTGGTCCTCCTCGGCGAGGACATCGGAGCCGCCGGCGGGGTCTTCAAGACGACGGCGGGGCTCTTCGAGGAATTCGGGCCGGCGCGCATCTGGGACACCCCCATCAGCGAGCAGGCGATCCTAGGCACGGCTATGGGCGCCGCCATGACCGGAGTGCGGCCCGTCGCCGAGATCATGTTCTCAGACTTCCTTGCCTGCTGCTTCGACTACCTCGCCAACGAGATACCCAAGGCCCGCTACATGACCGGGGGCCAGGTCAGCCTTCCCCTCGTGGTTCGGACCGCCAACGGCGGCGGGCTCGGCTTCGGAGCACAGCACTCCCAGGCGGTTGAGAACTGGGCGCTCGCCATCCCCGGGCTCAAGATCGCCGCACCGAGCAATCCGGCCGACGTCATCGGGCTCATGGCCTCGGCGGTTCGCTGCGACGACCCGGTGGTCTTCTTCGAGCACAAGGCTCTGTTCGCCGGTCGCGGCGCTACGCCCGGCGACGACCACGTCGTGCCCCTCGGCGAGGCCTCCATCTCACTCGAAGGGACCGACGCCACGATCGTGGCGCTCGCCCGGACGGTCTCGATCGCCCTCGAGTCGGCACGCCTGCTGAGCGAGGAGGGCATCTCGGCCGAGGTCATCGATCTTCGCTGCCTGATCCCCCTCGACGCCGCCACGGTCCTTTCCTCGGTCGCGCGAACACACCGCCTTGTCGTCGTGGAAGAAAACCCCTATCAGGGCGGCTGGGGCGCGACGGTTGCCTCCATCGTCGCCGAAGAGGCTTTCTACGAGCTCGACGCGCCGGTGGTGAGAGTCGCCGGAGCCTGCGTGCCGCTTCCCTTCGCCGACGTGCTCGAGGAGGCGGTCCTGCCGAACGCCGTGATGGTCAGCGAGCGGATCCGCGCCCTCGTAAGGAGCTAGCCCCGCCCGCTCCCGGGGGGCGCTGGCCGTGGCCGCCACCGAATGTCGCGCTGGTCTCCGAGGTCGCCGCCTCCGGCGGCCAGCCCGCATCTCACACAACGACAATCCTAAGCACAGCTCTTTGGCGAGCCCGACAATGATCTCCAGACGGCCGGTCTGGCACAGTCGGGGGAGGTCCGTGAGCGTCGGGGCGCTGGCCGCCCCGGTTGCTGAGACTGGACCTGTCGTCTGGGAGACGCAGTAGACCGGCCGGCGTCCTCGCCCGCTCTAGGAGGAGAGACATTGACAACCCCGCTTCAGCAAAAAGTCCAGGACCTCGCCTCGGAGCACGGCGTGCCCGGGGTCGCCGTCGGCGTCCTCCACGAGGGCAAGGAGGACTACGCCTTTCACGGAGTCACGAGCGTCGAGAACCCGTTGGAGGTCGACGAGAAAACTCTCTTCCAGTTCGGCTCGACCGGCAAGACCTACACGGCCACGGCGATCCTGCGCCTCGTCGAGCAGGGACGGGTGTCCCTCGACGCCCCTGTGCGGACCTACGTGCCCGAGCTGCGACTAAAGGACGAGGAGGTGGCGGCGACCGTGACCGTGCTGCACCTGCTCAACCATACGGCGGGGTGGGAAGGCGATCTCCTCGACGACACCGGATCGGGAGACGATGCCCTGGCCCGTTACGTCGAGCTGATGGCCGGGCTGACGCAGACCTCGCCTCCAGGCAAGATCGTTTCCTACAACAACGCCTCGCTCTCGCTCGCCGGCAGGGTGATCGAGAAGGTCACGGGAGAGGTCTTCGAGACGGCGATGCGACAGCTGGTGCTCGATCCGCTCAGGCTCGACCACACCTTCTTCTTCCCGAACGAGATCATGACCCGCCGCTTCGCCGTCGGCCACACGCGTCACGAGGACGGGCGCACGACCGTGCTGCGCCCCTGGAAGATGGCGCGCTCGGCCGACCCGGCGGGCGGCATGTCGGCGAACGCTGGGGACCAGATCGCCTGGGCCCGCTTCCACCTCGGAGACGGCCGGGCGCCGGACGGTACGACGCTGCTCACAGCCTCGGCGCTACGAAAGATGCAGGAGCGAACGGCCTCGATGGCCGGAAGTGCCCTCGGGGACGCCGTAGGCATCACCTGGATGCTGCGCGAAGTCGAAGGCGTGAAGATGGTCAGCCACGGCGGGACGACCATCGGACAGCACTCGGAGTTCGTGATGGCGCCCGAGCGGGGCTTCGCCTTCATCTCCATGACCAATTGCGGGCCGAACGGGCCGGAGCTCAATCATCTGCTGCACGCATGGGTACTGTCCGAGTACCTCGGCATCGTCGAGCGGGAGCCGGAGCAGCTGTCGCTGCCGGCCGAGCAGCTCGCCGAGTACGCCGGCCGCTACGAGACGGTGGCCGCGGTCTGCGACCTCTATCCCGAGGGCGGGCACCTCGTCGCCCGGGTGGAGATCCGGCCGGAGGTGGCGAAGAAGCTCTACGAATCCGGCGAGGAGGTCGAGGAGCAGCCGCCAATCCCACTCGCCCTTCTCGAAGGGCCGGATGACCGCTTCGTCGTCCCCGATGGGCCGGCCAAGGGAATGAAGGGCTACTTCACCCGAGACAGGGAGGGACGGATCGAGGGGGTTCATCTCGGTGGGCGACTGGCGACGCGGGTCGCCAGCCCGGAGCCGGGTTAGCGCGCCGCAGGACAACCCAGCCCCCGAGGGCTCAGGGGACGGCGAAATGGCAGGCGGCCAGGTGTGGGCGCTCGGCGGCGGCCGCCTGCGGATCCTCCTCGACGCAGCGCCTCCGCTCCGGGAGGACCAGGGGGCCGACCGGACACCTCGGGTGGAAGCGGCAGCCGCTTGGTGGCTGTCTCGGGTCCGGCGGTTCCGCATCGAGGGCGAGCCAATCCTGCCTGGTGTCGGCGCCGAGTTGGGGTAGAGCCCCCAGGAGGGCTCGGCTGTAGGGGTGCTTCGGCATCTCGGCGAGCTCCTCGGCGGGCGCCACCTCGACGATGCGACCGAGGTACATGACAGCGATCACGTCGCTCACGTACCGCACGACGGCGAGGTTGTGCGAGATGAACAACATCGAAAACCCCAGCTGGCGCTGCAACCTCCGTATCAGGTTGAGGATGGCGCCCTGCACCGACACGTCGAGAGCCGAGGTGATCTCGTCGGCGAGGAGCACTCGGGGGGTGGCGGCCAACGCCCGGGCGATCGCCACGCGCTGCCGCTGGCCACCAGACAAAGCCCGCGGCAACCGCCCGGCCACATCGCTGCTCAGCTGAACCAGATCGAGCAACCGGGCAACTTCGTCGCGCCGGCCGCCTCGGCCGTACGAGCGCCGTTCCAGCGCTTCGCTGAGGCAGTCTTCGATCGTCATCCGCGGGTCGAGCGACGAGTCTGGGTCCTGGAAGATCATCTGGACAGGAAGAGGGTCGGTCTTGCCCCCGCGGGTGCGGACCGGCCGGCCGTCGAGCTCGATGCTTCCCCTGGAGAGCCCGGTCAAGCCGACGACGGCCCGCGCGAGGGTGCTCTTTCCTGAGCCCGACTCGCCCACCAACCCGACGACCTGGCCTTCAGGCACTTCGAGGTCGACCCCGTCGACCGCGACGAGCCGCGAGCCGCCATGGCCGTAGGACACCACCAGATCTCGCACGGTCAGCCGGCTCATCTGGCGACGCCCACGGCCTCGCTGACAAGCGACTCCTCAGGGGCCAAGGGATTGAAGCAAGCAACCAGGTGTCCGTCGCCCACGCGGTCTGGCACAGGCACCTCCTCCTGGCAGCGCTGGGTCATCCGCGGGCAACGGGGGGCGAACGGGCAGCCCTTGGGGAGGGCGTCCGGTGCCGGCGGCTGACCCTGGATGCTCGCCAGCGGGTAGTCGCGGGCGGTGCGCAGGTCTGGGACCGCCGCCACAAGCATGCGCGCGTAGGGGTTGCGGGCGCTGCGCAGCTCTCCGACGGGGAGGTCCTCCATGACCATCCCGCCATACATGAACATTACGCGGCTGCAGAGCTCTCCGAGCACGGCGACATCGTGGGAGACCAGCAGCATCGCTGCGTGAGTGCTCACGCTCAGCTCGCGGAACAGCCCCAGCACCTGGCGCTGCACCGTGGTGTCCAGGGCGGTGGTGGGCTCGTCTGCGAGGAACAGACGCGGCTCGCCCATGAGGCCCATGGCAATGACGGCGCGCTGGCGCATCCCGCCGGAGAACTCATGAGGGTGCTGGCGCAGCCGTTCGGCGGGGCGGGCGATGCGCACGGCCCGAAGGCGGTCCGCCGCCTGGCGCAGGGCGTCTCGGCGCCTCATGCCGTGGTGCACCTCGGCGACCTCGGAGAGCTGCACCCCGACGCGCAGGGCCGGGTTCAGTGAGGTCATCGGGTCCTGGAAGACCATCGCCATTGTCGTGCCGAGAGCGCGATCGGCCCTTGGGCCCCGGCGGGCCAACAGATTCTCGCCGAGGAACTCGAGGCGGGCAGCCGTGGCATGTGCCCCGGGAGGTAGCAGCTGTGCGATGGCGAGCGCCGTGAGGCTCTTGCCGCTGCCCGACTCGCCCGCCAGGCCGACGATCTCGCCTGGCCCGACGTCGAAGCTCACGCCGCGAACCGGCAGCGCCGGCGGGCGCAGGCGAGGGAAAGCGACGGAGAGCCCCTCGACGTGAAGCACGGCCGGCGTACCGGTCTCCGCCCCGTCGGGAACCGGTGTAGCGATCTCGACGCCCCTGGATGGCTCCATGGCACGGCGGTGCCCCCCGGGCAGCACCACCCGTCGGCGCCGCCGACCCAGCGCCATCTTGGGCTGCGTCACCCGGTGACCGAGGGCCTGGGCGAACGACTCGCCGAAGAGGTTGAACCCGATGCCGGCGATCACGATCGCCACCCCCGGCCCGATCGACTGCGTCGGGTTGGTGTAGATGTTGGCCAGCCCGTCGGCGAGCAACTTCCCCCAGTCGTACGAGGGTGGCTGAACGCCGAGCCCGAGGAACGAGAGGCTGGAGAGCGCTACGAGCGCACCGCCGATGGACATGGTCACGTTCAGGATTATCGGCTCACCGATGTTGGCGAGGACGTGGCGGAACAACTGCCGGGTGCGGCTCACGCCCAGGAGGCGGGCGGCGGAGAGGTAGTCCATCTCCGTGATGGACGAGGCGAGAGCCTGGGAGAGCCGGGCGAAGCTCGGTGCGCTCGATAGCCCGATGGCGAGGACGGCTCCCGTGGCGCCCACGCCGACTATGACCGAGAGGAATATCGCAGTCAAAAGGGCTGGGAAGCCGACAGTGAAGTTGATCAACGAGCCGACGATCCGGCGGGGCCGGGGCGAGAGGATAGCCACCATCGACCCGAGCGGCACGCCGATGCCCGCCCCTACGAGCGTGGCGAGCACCGACAGCTCGAGGGAGAGCCGCGAGGCGGTGAAGACCTCCGACATCACGTCCCGTCCGAGCGAGTCGGTGCCGAGCGGGTGCCTGGCCGAAGGCGGGGCAAGGATGTTCAGCGGGTCGATCCGGGCGGCCCTTGGACCCCAGATGATGGGGCCGGCTATGACGAAGAACAGCACTACCAGCAGCACGACGGCGCCGGCGAACCCCGTGGGAGTCCGCACCGTAGCCCACAGGCGTCGTGCCATGCGATGCGCCAGCGCTCAGGTCGTCTTGATCGCGGAGCGGGGGTCGATCGCACCCAGCAAGATGTCGACTATGAAGTTGATGAAGAGCACGAGGGAGCCGAGCAGGAGGACGACCGCCTGGATGAGCGGGTAGTCCTTCTGCTCGATCGAGTAAACGATGGTGGTGCCGAGCCCTGGCCAGGCGAACACGGTCTCCACCAGGACCGTGCCGGCGACAAGCCCGGCGAGGAGCAGGCCCCCCAACGTGAGGGTGGCGGTGAGCACGTTCGGCAGCACGTGACGGATGTAGAGGATGCGGGCGGGCAAGCGCTTGCTGCGTGCCGTGCGAATGTAGTCACGGGAGAGCGCACTCAGCATCTCCACCCGGACGATTCGGGCCAGGGCCGCGCTCGGCGGGACGGCGAGCGAGGCGATTGGCATTATGTAGGAGGTCCATCCGCTCTTCTCGGCAACGGGCAGCCACCCCAGCTTCACACCGAAGACGTACTGCAGTACCACTGCGAGCAGGAACTCCGGGAGGGTAATGAGCAACCCGGTGGTGGCGGTGAACGAAAGCTCTGTGCGCGGGTGCCTTCCGTCTCTGGTGAATGCCCCAAGGAGCAGGCCGATGGTCACCGATAGAAACATCGTCACGACGAAGGCCAGTCCGGCGATGGCGAGGGTGTTCGGCAGCCGCGTGGCGATGATGTTGCTCACCGGCTCCTGCAGCGAGATGGACGTGCCCAGGTGACCGGTAAAGAGGTGCTGGAGATAGGTCCAGAGCTGGCTGAGAAGCGGCTTGTCCAGCCCGAGCTGCCGCGTGCGGATGGCGACCTCTCGGGGCGGGGCGGTGATGCCGAGCTGCGCCCGGACCGGGTTGCCCGGGATCACCTGGATCATCCCGAAGCTGATGATCACCATCACGAAGAGGGAGATCACCAGCCTGGCGGATCTCCGGGCGTAGAACCACAACGTCGGATGGCGTTGCGTCAGATCATTCAACACAGGGTCCTTCTGGCCGTCCGGCGCCCTCGGCTGCCCGACCGGTGCTCGCCGAAATCAGCTGTTTTTGATTAGGCGCACGCTGGTCGGGGAGAGCCCTGCGAAGCTCACCGTGGCGCGGGCGCCTTGGAGGCCCACGTAGATCGGGTTGTTGGCGAAGGCTATGAGGTCGTAGTGGCGGAAGAGGATCTGCTCGGCGTCCTTCCAGTACCTGCAGCTGGCGGTCCCGACGGACTGCAGGGCGTGGTCGGTGGCCACGACGTAGGACCCGCTGTGGATGCCGGCGAAGTTCTCGACGGGTGCCGCCCCGGAGAGGAAACCGATGAGCTGGCTGGGCACGTCCACGCCGATCCCGACCAGGCTGGCGTCCCAGTTGCCCGGGCCGAAGAGGGTGCCTATCAGGGCCGTCGTGCTGGTGTCGTCGAGCGTCACATGGGCGCCGATCGAGTCCCATTCGTGCTGCATGTACTCGTTGGCGGCTTCGACGGCTGCACCCTCGTCGGTCGCGTTCAACAGCGTCAGGTCGAGTGGTTTGCCGTCCTTCTGCAGAACTCCGTCGGCACCCGGACTCCAGCCGTCGCTGCGAAGTATTCGCTTCGCCTTGCCGGGGTTCGACGCCGGGAACGAGCCCTTGACGCTGTTGTACCGGCAGGGGTTGGAGAGTTGCGGGACAAGGCTGGTGCCCGGGCCGCCGAGACCGCCTGTGACCACCTTCTCCAGGGTGTTCAGGTTGATAGCGAGAGTGAGCGCCTCGCGAACCACCGGATCTGCGGTTGCATGACCTCGGCGCTGATCGAGGAAGAGCCAGGGGGACGGTTCCTGCACCTTGTCGAGAGTCACACCGTGGGCATGCACCAGACGGGGGCGGTTCGGACCATCAAGCTCCACCACGTTGAGCTGGTCCTCCAGGAGCAGATCCGTCTCGGTTGTCGGGTCCGCGATCACCTCCAGGATCACGCGCTTCGGCATCCTCGTCGTCACAGAAGCCCCGCCTGGACCCCAATGGTAGTCCGGGCGTCGCGTGAGCTTGTAGCTGCTGTCCGGGTTCGCCGAGGAGAGAGCGTACGGCCCGGTGCCATCGGTCTTGTGCAGGTAGGCAGACGGGTGTGCGAGAACGGCCGGGCAAGCAATCGGCATCAGCGGACCCGCCGTCTCTAGCAGCAGCGAGTACGGAGTCGAGGTTCGAACGGTCACAGTGCGGGCGCCGTTGTCGGCGCTCACCGACGCGCCGCTTGCAGGCACGGAGACCCCTAGCCAGGGAGAGGCATTCTTCGGGTTCAAGACGTAGTCGAAATCGGCCGCCACGTCTCGCGCTGTTAGCTGCGTCCCGTCCCCACAGCGGATGCCGCGACGAAGAAAGAAGGTCACGCGTGTCGGGGTATCCGTCCACTTATAGGCAAGCTGCGACACAAGCTTGCCGCTGGAGCTGTAATTGACGAGGGTGTCATAGGTGTAGGAGAACAGATCGAGGCCTGTGGTGGAGACGTTCTGGTACACGAACAGGTTCCCCGGGTCGCTCGCTAGGGCGACGCGGAAGGTGCCGTTCTTCACATAGCGCACCCTTGCCGCCGCCCCCGAGGCCGGTGACGTCATCACCGACCCAATGGAGACGACCAGGCACAGCGCTGCCGCCGCTCCGAGCCAACGTGTCAACCGGCTCCTCATGAGGGCCCCTCCTCGACTCGGCTACATGGCCCAGCGGAACGAGGAGAGATCGGGCCCGGCGAGGGTCCCGATCTCCTTCCCGATCGTCCAGGCCAATGTTTCAGTTGTGTGTTGACGCGCAGCGTACACAACCAGAGGGCGGCCGGCCCTGGGCGAACCAGACAATCTTTGGACATCGTGATTGTGAGTGCGGCCAAGAATGCCAGATCCCGGCTCGGAGGGAGCGCAACAGCTCGAAGCGAGCCCCGGCAGGACGGCGGGCGGCTCCGACGGGCGCGTGTGGCGGTTCGGAGAGATCCCCGCCGGCGCCGTCTACGCGGCGCAGCCCTCGACGTCCCGCAACGTCCTGTGCAGGTTCTGCCCGGCGAGAAGGGCGCAGTCCGGCTCGGACCAACCGCGGTCGAGCAACTCGGCGAACAGCCGAGGATAGGTCGAGACGTCCTCGAGGCCGTCGGCCAGCCGGTCGCAGCCGTCGAAGTCAGCCCCCAGGCCCACGTGGTCGACTCCGGCAACCTCCCGCACCCGTTCGACGTGATCGGCCACGTCAGTCACGCTCGCCCGAGGACGGGCATGGAGACGTTCGTAGTCGGCGGCAGCGGCGATGAAGGTGAGCTCGTCTCTATGATCCAGCCCCCGCTGTTCCATCCAGCTGCGCAGCCCTATCCCCCACTCGTGGCAGGCGACCGAGACGAACTCGGGGACGAAGGCGACCATGCACACCCCGCCGTTGACGGCCATTCGCGCCAGCACGGCATCAGGGACGTTGCGCGGATGGGCCACGAGGCCGCCGGCGCTCGAGTGGCTGAAGATGACCGGCGCACGGCTGGCATCGAGGGCGTCGCTCATCGTTTCCTCGCTCACGTGCGAGAGGTCCACGATCATGCCGAACTTGTTCATCTCCTCGACGACCTCCCGGCCGAACTCCGCCAGCCCCCCGCAGCGCGGCACGTCGGTAGCGGAATCCGCCCAAGCCACGTTGTCGAAGTGCGTGAGGGTGAGGTAGCGCACGCCGAGGTCGTAGAGCATCCGAAGGACCGCCAGCGAACCGCCGATCGAGTGCCCACCCTCCGCACCGAGCAGCGAGGCGATTCGGCCCGCGGCAAAAGCCCGCCCGAGGCCGTCGGCCGTACGAACCAACGCCAGGCGGTCGGGGTAGCGAGCCACGAGCCGGTGGACGAAGTCGATCTGCTCCAGCGTGGCGAGCACGGCTTCGCCCGCGGGCAGATTGGAGGGCACGTACACCGACCAGAACTGCCCCCCTACGCCGCCTTCGACCAACCGGGGCAGGTCTGTATGGAGTCGCGGCCTCCGCTCGTGAAGCGCGAGCGCCTCCAAGTCGTAGCCGAAGCTCTGCCGCGCCGCCCAAGCCAGGTCGTTGTGCCCGTCCACGAGCTGGTGCTCGGCGAGCAGCTTGCGGGCACGCTCCAGGGTGGCTGGCGTGCTCACCCCGTGCAGGTCTTCGTCCAAGTCGTGCACGCCTGCAGCACGTCCGCCAGCGGCTGCACTCCGAGGCCGGGACCCTTTGGGACAGCAATGTGCCCGTCGACGATGCGCAGCGGTTCGGTCAGATCCGTGGCGAAGAAACGGTCCGAGCCGGAGACGTCGCCGGGCAGGGTGAACTCGGGAAGAGCCGCAAGGGCGGCGTTGGCAGCCCGTCCGAGGCCGGTTTCGACCATTCCTCCGCACCAGACGGCAACCCCGGCGGCTGCGCAAACAGCGGCGACCCTCCGCGCCTCCAGGTAGCCGCCGACCCGGCCGGCCTTGACGTTCACGACCGAGCAGGCGCCGAGCTCGATCGCCGCAGCCGCGCTGCGTGCCGAGGTCACCGACTCATCAAGGCAGATCGGCGTGCGCAGTTTGCGGGCAAGCTCGGCGTGGCCGCGCAGGTCGTCCTCCTCGAGGGGTTGCTCGATCAAGAGCAGGTCGAAAGGATCGAGCCGGGCGAGCAGCCCCGCGTCGCGCACCGTGTAAGCGGTATTGGCGTCAACCTGCAAGAGCACGTCGCCGAAACGCTCCCGGACCGCGCGTACCGGTGCCAGGTCCCAGCCGGGCTCGATCTTCAGCTTGATCCTCAGGTACCCGGCGTCAAGGTATCCGCCCACCGCGTCCAGGAGCTCTCCGATCGAGCCCATGATCCCGACCGACACCCCCGAGGGAACCCGCTCCCGCACCGCCCCCAGGTGGTCGGCGAAGCTCCGCCCGCAGGCCCGCAGCTCTGCGTCGAGCACCGCCATCTCCACCGCAGCCTTGGCCATGGGATGCCCCTTGATCCAGGCAAGCGCCGGGTTCACGCCGGCCGCCGTGAGCTCGCCGTGGGCGAACAGCGCCGGCAGGCAGTACCGCTCGATCACGTGCTGGGCGGCGTCCAGGTACTCCGGGGAGTAGACCGGATCCTCGAGCGCCACGCACTCGCCCCAGCCGGTCCCCTCAGGGGTGACCGCCTCGACAACCAGCGCTTCCTTGACGGTCTGGCTGCCGAAGGAGGTGCGGAACGGCGCCACGAGCGGCATCGAGACCCGCCGCAGGACCACTGCGGAAAGCTTCAACAGAACCTCCTTACCGCCCTCCCGGCCGGGGCTCCGGCAAGGCCGGAGACCGGTTGTGGCTCAATCTTGTGATCGGAAGCCCTGCCGTGCGTTGTACAGATCTATGAGGTGACCGACAGTTGTTGATCCGGCGGCACAAGGAAAGCCCGCTTCTCGAGTGAGAGGCTAGCTGTGATGAACCGGGGCATGAAGCCGACCAGTGTGCGATTGACGGAGGAGCTCGCCGCCCTGGTGAGCTGCGAGTCGCCCTCGGCCGACCTCGCCGCCACCTCGGCCTGCGCTCGACTGACGGCCGAGATCGGTGCCGCCTGGCTCGGCGAGCCTCCTGAGCGCCACGAGATAGCCGGGCGGACCCACCTGCTCTGGGCCTTCGGAGCCGTCCCCCGCGTGCTTCTGCTCGGCCATTTCGACACCGTCTGGCCGATCGGCACCCTCTCCCGCTGGCCCTTCGTCATCGACGGCGGCAGGGCGTCGGGGCCTGGCGTGTTCGACATGAAGGCCGGGGTGATCGAGGCCTTCGCGGCGCTGGCCAGGCTGGACGAGCTGGACGGAGTCAGGGTTCTGCTCACGAGCGACGAAGAGCTCGGCTCCGAGACCTCACGTGCGCTCATCGAGGACACCGCCCGGGACGCCGCTGCCGCACTGGTTCTCGAGCCGGGCCTCGGCCACGCGGTGAAGACCGGGCGCAAAGGCGTGTCCACCTACCGGCTCCGGGTGACCGGCCGCGCCGCTCACGCCGGGCTCGAACCAGAACGCGGGGTGAACGCAGCCATCGAGGTGGCCCATCAGGTGCTGGCTCTCGGGCGGCTGGCCGACACGGAAGCCGGCACGACGGTGACTCCCACCACGATGAGTGCGGGCAGCTCGGTGAACACGGTGCCACAAGACGCCAACCTGGACGTAGACGTGCGCGCCCTCAGCCAGGACGAGCAGGTCCGAGTGGACGAGCAGATCCGGGCTCTGCCCACGCGACTTGCCGAAGCCCGCATGGACGTCGAGGGTGGGATCAACAGGCCGCCGCTCGACCCGGCCAGCTCTGCGGCCCTTTTCACGCTGGCAAAGGAGATCGCCGCCGAGCTCGGCCACCCGCCGCTCGAAGGGGTGACAGTGGGAGGAGGCTCGGACGGCAACTTCACCGCGGCGCAAGGGATCCCTACGCTCGACGGTCTCGGGGCCATCGGGGGACTTGCGCACGCGGAGGGAGAGTGGGCATCCCTGGACGAGCTGCCACGCCGCGTGGACCTGGTCTCCGAGCTGACCCGACGGTTGCTCGTCTCGGCGAGCGACTGAGCGAGCCAGACAGGAAGAAGGAGCCAGGAACCATGCGCCCCTCGCTCGTGATTCGCGGCGGCACCGTGTACGACGGGTCCGGAGCTCCGGGCGTGCGCGCCGAGGTAGAGGTGGCGGGCGACCGGATCTCCGCCATCGACAGGCTGCGCGGAGACGCCGTCCCTGCGGACACGGCGCGCCAGGACGCCGGCTCCGCCGACGCGGCGCCCGGGGAGACCACGCCCACGCTGGACGCCACCGGCATGGTGGTCTGCCCCGGGTTCATCAACGTCCTGAGCCACGCCTGGGGAAGCCTCCAGCGCGACGGCCGGGGAGCCTCGGACGTGTTGCAAGGGGTCACCACAGAGATCTTCGGCGAGGCCTTCTCGCCCGGGCCGACCACGCCGGAGGTGGTCGAGGCGATGGGGAGCTTCGGTCTCTTGGACGGTGCTCGGGCGGACTTCACGCGGCTCGCCGACGGCCTCGACTTCCTGGAGCACAACGGCGTCGCGCCCAACGTGGCGAGTTTCGTCGGCGGCCACAATCTTCGAGTCATCGGCTCGGGCCTCGACGCCGGCCCGATGGCGCCAAGCGACCTCGACCGGGTGCGCGGCGTGCTCGACGAGGAAATGGCAGACGGGGCGCTCGGCATCGGGACGGCCCTCATCTACGCCCCCGGCTGCTTCGCCAGCACGGGCGAGCTGGTCGAGCTCGGCCGGGTCGTCAGCCGCCATGGTGGCACCTACATCTCACACCTGCGCTCCGAGGGTGAGGAATTCGTCGAGGCCCTCGACGAGCTGCTCGAGATCGGCGCCAGGGCACAGGTGCGCACGGAGGTCTACCACCTGAAAGCCGCCGGGCGGCGCAACTGGCCGAAGATGGCCCGGGCGACCGAGCGGATCGAGGCGGCTCTGGGGCAAGGCCAGCCCGTTGGCGCCAACATGTACCCCTACACGGCCGGAGGCACGGCGCTTGCGGCCGCCATCCCCCCGGCGTTCCACGAGGGCGGCCCGGGAGCGCTCGCCGAACGGCTGGCCGACCCCGACGATCGAGCCAGGATGGTGAGCGCCATGGGTGTCCCTGGGAGGGGCTGGGAGAACCTGTTCATGGCGGCAGGAGGCGGACAGGGGATCCTCATTCTGGCCGCCGACGGTGCGGGCGCGGCCCACCTCGGGCGCACGCTCGGCGAGGTGGCGGTGGATCGAGGCACGGACGAGCTCACGACCCTGCTCGACCTGGTGGCCGAAGACCCCACGATCGGCACCGCCTACTTCATAATCGACGAGGCGGGCGTCCAACTCGGCCTTCGTCAATCGTGGGTCGCCGTCGGCTCGGACGCCCCCGCCCTCGTGGCGGTCCCGCCTTACACCGATCAGCCGACCCATCCCCGCACCTACGGAACCTTTGCCCGCGTGCTGGGGCACTACGCACGCGAGCTCCGCCTGTTGGACGTCGCCGAGGCGGTGCGGAGGATGACCAGCCTGCCCGCAGACGCGCTGGGGCTCTCCGCCCGGGGCCACCTAGAGGTCGGGGCGTTCGCCGACATCGTCGCCTTCGACCCGCGGACCGTCTGCGACCGGGCGACGTACACGGACCCGCACCTGTACGCCGAGGGAGTGCGGCACGTGGTCGTGAACGGCGCGCCGGTCGTGAGGGACGGTGAGCTGACCGGTGCCTTGCCCGGGCGCCGGCTTCGCCGCGCAAAGCAGTGACCGCGAGGCACGCCGACGGCGCGGCAGTGAGCACGGACCGAGCACCGAGCCGAGAGGGGATGCAAATGACACTCGACGAGCAGAGCCTGCGGGCCCGGCTGGCGGAGTCTGCCGGGCGCCATCGTGTGCCGGGAGCAGTCCTCGCGGTGCTGCACGACGGGACCGTCACCGAGGCGAGCCACGGCGTGCTCAACAAGGCCACCGGCGTTGAGGTGACGACCGACTCGCTCTTCCAGATCGGCTCGATCACGAAGAGCTACACCGCCACCATGGTCATGAGGTTGGTGGAGGGAGGGACCCTCGCGCTCGACGAACCGGTGGTCTCCTATGTCCCCGAATTCACCGTCGCCGACCCCGACGTCACCAAGAAGGTCACCATCCGGCACCTGCTCAGCCACACGAGCGGCATCGACGGAGACCATTTCCTCGACACCGGGCGCGGCGACGACTGCCTCGAGCGCTATGTCGAGTCACTGGCACAGGTCCGCCAGAACCACCCCCTCGGCGCCACCATGTCGTACTGCAACTCCGGCTATTCCCTGCTCGGCCGTGTCGTCGAGAAGGTAACGGAGAAGACCTGGGATGCCGCCCTCAAAGAGCTGCTGCTGGACCCGCTCGGTGCAGACCACTCGGTCACCCTCCCAGAGGAGGCGCTGCGCTTCCGCGCCGCCCACGGACATGTCGCCGAAGGCACCGAGGAGCCCCAACCGGCGCCCATCTGGGGCCTGATGCGCTCCGCAGGACCGGCCGGCCTGATCTGCGCCAGCGCCGCCGACATGCTCAGCTTCGCGGCGTTGCACCTGAGGGAGGGACGCACCGCTTCGGGGGAGCGGCTGCTGCAGCCGGCTACGGCGAGGTCTATGCGCCAACCTCAGGTCGCCGTGCCCGACCGTTGGACCTTGGGCTCGCACTGGGGTCTCGGCTGGATCCTGTTCGGCTGGGGAGCCGAGGTCTTCGGGCACGACGGGAACACAATCGGCCAATCGGCCTTCCTGCGTATAGCACCAAAGGCGGACCTCGCCATCGCTCTTTTGACCAACGGCGGTGCCGGCAGGGACGCCTCCGAGGAGCTCCACCGTGCACTGTTCGCCGAGCTTGCAGGAATAGAGGTCCCGCTCCGCCTGCAGCCGCCGGCCGAGCCGATCGAGGGCGACGTGACCCGCTACGTCGGCCGATACGAGAGGGCGTCGGCTCGTATCGAGATGGTAGAGGTCGGCGGCCGGCTGCAGGCGACCGTCACCAACACCGGACCCTTGGCCGAGGTGACGGAGGCGAAGCCGCAAACCCTGGAGCTCCTCGCCGTCGACCCCGGCGAACAGCTCTTCGTGACCCGCCTGGAGGGTGTGGAGGGCTGGATGCCGGTGGTCTTCTTCGAGCTGCCCGGCGGCGAGCCCTACGTGCACTTCGGTGCCAGGGCAACACCGAAGGTCGACTAGGCCATGGCGGAGGCTCCGACCGCCGGCACAAAGCTCCGGCCCGCCGCCAGCGCATCGGTGGATGAGGCCGAAGCGGTCGCCGCTGCCGCCGCGGCGGCCATGGGGGGGACAGTCCGCCTCGCTGAGCACCAGGACGACGCCCGCCGCGCAGCCGAGCTGTTCGCCGTCGTCTGGCAGCGAAGCGACGGGGTGGGCCCGGTAACGCCAGAGCTCGCATGGGCCCTCGCCGGGGGGGGCAACTACGTAGCCATAGCCGAGCGGGACGGCCAAGTGATCGGAGCCACCCTCGGGTTCCGAGCCTTCGACGCTGATGGGGACCACCTGCACTCCCACCTCGCCGGCGTCCATCCGGGCCTGCAGGGGACGGGTGTCGGCTATGCCCTCAAGTTGCACCAGCGCGCCTGGGCGCTGGGGGCGGGACTGGCGAGGGTGAGCTGGACATTCGATCCCCTGGTGAGCCGGAACTGTTACTTCAACCTGATGAAGCTCGGCGCACAGGTCTGCGGCTTCTACCCGGACTACTACGGGCCGCTGCTCGACTCGATGAACGGCGGGGACGACTCGGACCGCTGCCTTGTGATCTGGCACGTGGCCCCGGGCGGAGCTTCCCTCGGCGGCAGGGCCCCGGGCTCGGGGCCTGACGTCGAGGACCTGCGCGCCGCCGGTGTGCAGGTGCTGGTCCAGCCGGGACCAGAGGGCCGTCCGGCGCCCGGCGGCGGGCCCCCCGCCGGCGCGGTCGCCCTGCTCCGGGTGCCAGATGACATAGTCGCGCTGCGTAGGTCAGAGCCGGGGACGGCCCGAGCCTGGCGCGCAGAGCTGCGGGGCGCGCTCAGTCGCGCCTTCGAGGCTGGATACGCTCTCACCCACTGCACGCGCGACGGCTGGTACGTGCTGACCCGGAACTGAGCCATGCCACAGCGAGAGGCCACACAGAAGGGCCCGGACTCTGCCGTAGCGGCGCGTAACGGTCCCCTCGGCTCGCAGGGGACGGGCGCCAAGTCGCCGAGCCGCCGCAGCATCGGGGCCATCGCCGAGGAGCTGGGCCTCCTCAACCTGCAGGTGCTGGTCGCTCCGCGGGGCCTGGACGTGGACGTAGGCGAGCCGGTTCTCTTCGACCCGCTCGATGAGTCGATCGCACAGCCCGGCGAGCTGGTGCTCGGCGTCGGTCTCGATCCTGCGGCGCCGGCGTGCCGCCGGGCGCTGCGCCAGATAGCGGCGGCCGGGGCTACAGCGGTGATCCTCAAGTTCGCCGAGGCGCCTCGTGCCGAGCTGACAAGAGAGGCGGAGGAGGTCGGACTGTCGCTCCTCGCTGCACCGACGCATGTGAGCTGGGGGCAGCTCTTCACCCTGCTGCGCACCTCCCTCTCGGCCTCGGCGGCGGGTGACGGGTCGGGCGAGATGGCGCCGATCGGCGATCTCTTCGCTCTCGCCAATGCGGTGGCGGCGATGGTCGGAGGCGCAACCACGATCGAAGATCCGCGCAGCCAGGTGCTCGCCTACTCGAGCCTCGGCCATCCGACCGACGCCCCGCGCCGCGAGGCCATCCTCGGGAGACAGGTGCCCGCCGAGTGGTTGCAACGCCTGGAGCAGGCCGGGACCTTCCGGAGGCTGTGGCAGGGTGACGAGCCTGTTGAGGTGCCCGCCATCGCCGAGCTCGGCATGCGCCGGCGGTTGGCGGTGGCGGTGCGTACCGCCGGCGAGATCATCGGGTCGATCTGGGTTGTGGAGGGCGACGAGGTCTTCGGCCCCGAAGCCAAGGCGGCGCTGCGCGAGGCGGCACGTATGGCGGCCATCCACCTGCTGCGCCACCGCAGCAGCGAGGACATCGAGCGCCGGCGGAAGGCAGACGCGCTCCGCTCTCTCCTGGAGGGTCGCGGGGGCATCCGCCAGCATGCGGAGGTCCTCGGCCTCGACCTCGACACGCCCGTCGTCGTGATCGCCCTGGCGCAGCCACCGGCGGGAGAGGCCGAGACCACGGTGCGCGCCCAGCGGGCTGCCGACCTCGTAGCCATGTGCTTCGAGGCCTATCGCCGGCGTGCGGCCTGCGCCCCGATAGGTGGCACCGTGTACGCGCTGCTGCCCACCGCCGGGCCAGGCGGGCCCGAGCGGCGCAGGGAGCTCGTGGAGACGGTGGTGGAGCGTGTCGCCGAAAGCCTGCACATGCCCCTCGTTGGAGGGATCGGCCGCCAGGTACCGGGGCTGGATCACGTCTCGGAGTCACGCCGACAGGCCGACCAAGCCGCTCGGGCCCTCATCTCCGACAGGCTCGGACGTATCGTCGCAGAGATCGACGAGGTCACGACGCGGGTTGTCTTGAGCGAGCTGGTCGAGCTGGCACGGAACAATCCGCAGCTCACAGAGGGCCGGGTGATGTGCCTCGCCCGGCGCGATGAGCAAAAGGGCACCGACTACCTCGGGACGCTACGAGCCTACCTGGACTCCTTCGGCGACATCGGGGCCGCAGCCAAGGCGATCAA
>JBOGHY010000065.1:0-10390 GCA_050742375.1 Acidimicrobiales bacterium
CCGAGGGACGATCGCACGGCCGACCCCCGCTGACCTGGCGGTGCCAGAGACGACGGGGCACTGCTCGGGGCGGAGACCCGTCCTGAGCGGCTCCTTACCTTAGCACCGGCCCGGATCCTGTCAAGCAGGGTGGCGCCGGCCGCCCGGGGGCGGGTTCGGCGCCTCGCCGGCGGTCGGCGCCCGCGAAGGAGTCGCGGCCCTGGGGGAGCTCAGGTTCTCGTCGCCTTCGACGGTGAAGCGCCAGGGCTCCCCCGCCGTCGACACTAAGGGCGAGATCCCCACCCTCGGGCCGATGCCCGGCACCGCCGGAGGCGGCTCCCCGTCGTCGCACAGGCGCACCGGCGAGGCGGGATCGAGCAGATCGGAGCCGTCGTGGGTCCGGCCGATCCCGAGCGCCTGGCAGAGCTTGCCGGGACCGGAGCACAGGTCTCGGTCCCGGCGTGTGCCCGGGCGCCGCCGGCGCATCTCATCGATGCCTGCGATGGGCCGCAAGGCCCGCACGAGGACGGCGGCGGCGGTCCCCGTGGGCCCGCACACGACGTTGCAGCAGTGGTGCATGCCGTAGCTCAGGTACACATAGAGCAGCCCACAAGGCCCGAACATCGACGAGTTGCGCCGGCTCGGGCCCCTGTAGGCGTGCGAGGCCGGATCGAGGGCTCCCCGGTACGCCTCAACCTCGACGATCCGCCCCGCCGCCCCCCCACATGCGAGCACCTTGTTCAGCAGCCTCGGCGCCACCTCGACCGGATCTCCCTCGAGGAGGCTGCGAAGCAGATCGGCGCGCCTCACCTGCGCCAGGAGGCGACCCTGGCGGCGTCGTTCGCCAGGCGCTCCTCGAAGCGGGAGAGCTGCACCGCCACGGCGGCCGGGCCGGCGCCTCCCGGAGTGCGGCGCCGGTCGAGGGCGGTTCCCGGCTCGAGGAGGCTCAAGGCGTCCTGGCCGAAGGAGGGATGCGCCGCCAGCAGCTCTGCGAGCGGCACGTGCCGCTCGATCGACTCGCGCACGAGCGAACCGACGAGGCCGTGGGCCTGGCGGAAGGGCACTCCCCTTACCACCAGCCACTCGGCCAGGTCGACGGCGACGAGCGCCGGGCCGTCGGCGGCCTCTTGCATCCTCTCGGTGTCGAGCTCGGCGCTCCTGACGAGTCCGTCCATGGCCACGAGAGCAAGGCTCACCTGGTCGACGGCGTCGAAGAGCGGCTCTTTGTCCTCCTGGAGGTCTCGGTTGTAGGCGAGCGGCAGGCCTTTCAAGGTGGTGAGAAAGCCCGTCAGGTGGCCGATGAGGCGCCCCGTCTTGCCCCGGGCGAGCTCGGCAACGTCGGGGTTCTTCTTCTGGGGGAGCATCGAGCTGCCCGTGGACCAGGCGTCGTCTAGGTGGACGAAGCCGAACTCCTCGGTCGCAAAGATCACGATCTCCTCGCCCATCTTGGACAGGTGCACCCCGACGAGGGCGATGTCGAAGAGAGCTTCGGCGAGGAAGTCCCGGTCGCTCACGGCGTCGAGAGAATTCTCGAAGCGGTGCGAGAAGCCGAGGTGGGCGGCGACGGCATCGGGATCGAGCGGGAGCGTGCTGCCCCCGAGGGCTCCGGCGCCGAGCGGCGACACGTCCATCCTGGTCATCGTCGACATGAGCCGGTCTACGTCGCGGGCGAACGCCCATCCGTGGGCCGCCAGGTGGTGGGCGAGGAGCACGGGCTGGGCTCGCTGGAAGTGGGTGTAGCCGGGAAGATAGGCCGAGCCGGCGTTCCTCGCGCGGGCGAGCAGCGTTCGCTCGAGCCCCAAGACGAGCTCGGCGATCTCGGTCAGCTGGTGGCGCGTGTATAGGCGCAGAGCGGTAGCCACCTGGTCGTTGCGGCTGCGCCCCGTGTGCAGCTTGGCCCCGGGCTCGCCCGCCAGCTCCCGCACTCGCCGCTCGATCGCAGTATGGATGTCCTCGTCGCCCGGCTGGAACTCGAAGACGCCGGCATCGATCTCGTCGCCCGCACGACGCAATGCCTCGAGCAGCTCGCCGGCCTCGGCGCTGTCGATGATGCCGGCCAGCTCGAGCCCCTTGACATGGGCTAGGGACCCCTCGATGTCGTAGGGCCCGAGGCGGCGGTCGAAGCCGAGGCTGGCCGTGAAGGCCATCATCTCCTCGGACGGCGGCGCCCCCATCCGATCTGCCCAGAGCGTCACGGACCGGCCTCGTCCGGCGCCCCGTAGGGGTCGTCTTGCGCCTGGAGCGGCCGTGCCGGGTCTTCCGGCGCCGGCGAGCCTGCCCCCTGGCGGGCGGCCCAGGTCGCGATCCCGAGGCCGAAGAGCCGCACGAATCCCTCGGCGTGCTCGTGGCGGAAGGAGTCGGCGGCGTCGTAGGTGGCGAGCCCGCGGTCGTAGAGCCCGAGCGGGCTGCGCCGCCCGAGGACCTCGAGGCCACCGCCCGGGGCAAATAGGAGCCTCACCTCGCCGGTAACCGGCCTCTGGCTCTGCTCCATGAAGGCCGAGAGCGCCTGGCGGAGCGGCGAGAACCACATGCCGTCGTAGACGAGCTCGGCAAAGCGCGGCTCGAGGCGCGCCTTCTCATGCGCCAGGTCACGCTCGAGGGTCATAGCCTCGAGATCGCGGTGGGCGGCGATGAGGGCGAGCGCAGCTGGGCACTCGTAGACCTCGCGGCTCTTGATGCCCACACGCCGGCCTTCGATCATGTCGATGCGGCCGAAGCCGGTCGAGCCTGCCAGCGCGTCGAGGCGGGCGATCAGCTCGACGATGCCAAGTCGCACGCCGTCGAGGCTGACCGGGGCCCCCGCCTCAAAGCCGACGGTCGTCTCCACCGGACCGCTCGCGCTCGCCACCGTCCTCGAGAAGACGTCGGCGGGGGGCGCCTCCCAGGGATCCTCGAGAATCCCGCACTCGATCGCCCGGCCCCAGAGGTTCTCGTCGATCGAGTAGATGCGGTCGCGCGAGATCGTGATGGGCAGCTCGTGCTTCTCGGCGTAGCCGATGGCCTCCTCGCGGCTCATCCCCCAGACGCGCACCGGGGCGACGATCTCGAGGTCGGGGGCGAGCGCCCGGCTGGCGACCTCGAAGCGCACCTGGTCGTTCCCCTTGCCGGTGCATCCGTGGGCGACGGCGCCGGCGGAGTGGCGGCGCGCCTCGGCGACGAGGTGGCGGACGATCACCGGCCGCGAGAGCGCCGAGACGAGCGGGTAGCGGCCCTCGTAGAGCGAGTTGGCGTACAGCGCAGGCGTGACGAAGTCTGAGGCGAGCTCCTCTTTGGCGTCGACGACTACGGCATCGACGGCTCCTGCCCGAAGCGCCCGCTCGCGGATCTCCTCGAAAGCCCCTCCCTGCCCGACGTCGACGGCGACGGCGATCACTTCGTCTCCGAGTTCGGCCGTCATCCAGTGGACGGCGACGGAGGTGTCGAGGCCCCCGGAATAGGCGAGCACCACACGACGTGTCATCTGTCGAACCTTTCCTCGTCGTCGACTCGGTCGATCGGCGGCGGCTGCTGGCCCGGTCGGCTGCGCGCCGA
Organism: Acidimicrobiales bacterium; assembly: GCA_050742375.1. GTDB lineage: Bacteria > Actinomycetota > Acidimicrobiia > Acidimicrobiales > Bog-793 > JAKATT01. The sequence goes on from JBOGHY010000065.1 coordinate 3,511, forward strand.
GCGTAACCAGTCGCTACCGGCCGGCGATCTCCGCCAGTCGCTCGGCAAGGATTCCTCCGCCTACCTGCTCTTCTGCCACGATGATGACGGTGTCGTCGCCCGCCACGGTGCCGAGCACCCCGTCGAGGTTGCCGCGGTCAAGGGCCGAGGCGACCACGTGCGCCGAGCCGGGGGGCGTGCGCAGCACCACGAGGTTCCCCGAGGCCCCCAGCTCGACGACCCACTCGCCGAGCACTCGCCGCAGATGGTCGGGCGGGGCGAGCTGGTCACGGGGCAGCTCGGCCAGGACGTAGACGAGGCCCTCGCTCCCGGGCACCCGTACCCTTACGGCGCCGATCTCCTCGAGGTCGCGCGACACGGTCGCCTGGGTGGCGGAGATCCCCTCGGCGACGAGCAGCTCGACGAGCTGGTCCTGGCCCGTGATCGCACGATCTGCGAGGAAGCGGGCGATCAGGTGCTGGCGGCGGGCCTTGCTCGCACGAGCCGGCGGCTCGCCGGCGGCGATGTCCCCGGCGATGTCCCTGGCGCCGGTCATCGGGGGAATCCCGGGCCGGGTGTCCGCTCGCCGCTCAGGTAGCGGATCACCCCCGAGAGGGCGTGCATGCGGTTTCGCGCCTGGTCCCAGACGATGCTGCGCGGCCCATCCAGCACGGCCGCCGAGATCTCCTCGCCGCGATGGGCCGGCAGGCAGTGCATCACGACCGCTCCCGGCGCCGCCGCCTCGACGAGCCTCTCGTCGAGGCGGTAGTCGGCAAGAGCGGCCTCTCGGGCTGCCTCGTCGGCCCCCTGGCCCATCGAGACCCACACGTCGGTGTAGAGAACATCGGCGCCGGTGGCGGCCTCGAGGGGATCCTCGAGGCACTCCGGTGCGGCGCCGAGGCGGGCCGCCCAGGAGACGTCGTCCGCCGAGAGCGAGTACGCCGCCGGCGCCGCCACGCGGGCGTGCATGCCCGACAGCGCCGCCAGGCCGACCAAGGAGCGGCAGACATTGTTGGCGTCGCCGACATAGGTCACGACGCGCCCTTCGAGCGAGCCGAAGTGGCCGGCGATCGTGAGAAGGTCCGCCAGGGCTTGGGTCGGGTGCTCGCGGTCCGAGAGGAGGTTGAGGACCCCGACGTCGCTGCCGGCCGCCTCGAGGGCGGCTCGCATGCGCTCGAGGGCGCTGTGACGGGCGGTGCGCGCCGCGATCAGGCAGTGGTAGCAGGAGAGCGTGAGGGCGACGTCCTCGGCGGTCTCGCGCGAGTCGATGCCCACCTCGCCGCCCGCGATGGCGACGGGGTGTCCCCCGAGCCCGACGACGGCCATCTCGCAGGCGCTGCGGGTCCTCGCCGAGGGGTGCTCGAAGACCATGGCGACGCCCTTTCCCTCAAGCGGGGCCCCCACCGCCGGAGCTCTCGAGAGCGCCAGGATCTGACCCAGGTCCTCCGGCGACAGCTCTCCGATCGAGAGCAGGCTTCTCATGCGAGGGCTCCTTCGATCAGCACGACGCCCTCGTCGATCTCGGCCGCCGAGATCGTGAGCGGCGGCGCCAGGCGAAGGATCCCGGCAACGGGAGCGTTCACCACGACGCCCGCCTCCAGGCATCGCCGGGCGGCCTGCCTGGCGTCGAGTCCCGCCCGAAGGACGACGCCGAGCAGCAGTCCGCGTCCGCGCACCGCCGCCACGGCGCCGAGCGCGCCGAGCCGCCTCGCCAGCTCCTCACCTGCCGCCGCTGCCAGACGCGGGGCGTCGATCTCTTTCATGCGGGTGAGAGTCGCCCGCGCGGCGGCGCAGGCGAGCGGCTGGCCGCCGAAGGTGCTGCCGTGGTCACCGGGCTCGAAGGCCGAGGCGACCTCGGCCCGAGCCCAGCAGGCCCCGATCGGCATCCCGTTGCCAAGCGCCTTTGCGACGGTGACCACGTCGGGCGCGACTCCTTCGTGCTGGAAGGCGAACCAGCGCCCGGTCCGGGCGAGACCGGTCTGTACCTCGTCGAGCATGAGAAGGGCACCGGTGTCGTCGCAGATCCGCCGCGCCGCTGCCAGGTACCTGGGCGGAGCTGGCACGACGCCGGCCTCGCCCTGGATCACCTCGAGCAGCACCGCCGCCACCGAGGGGTCCATGGCGGAGTCGAGCGCACCGGTGTCGCCGAAGGCAACATGGCGGAAGCCCTCCGGCAGCGGCTGGAAGGGCTCGTGCTTGTCCGGCTGGCCGGTGGCCGCCAGGGCGGCGAGGCTGCGCCCGTGGAAGGAGCCGTAGGCCGAGACGACCACGTGACGCCCGCGACCGCCGTGCCGACGGGCGAGCTTCAGGGCGCACTCGATCGCCTCGGCGCCCGAGTTGCAGAGAAAGAGGCTCCCGCCGAGGGGCTCGCCATCGCCCACCAGCCGGTCGATCTCGGCGGCGAGCGGGCCGGCGTGCTCGTTCCCGAACAGGTTCGAGACGTGGCTGAGGCGGGCGGCCTGATCGGCGATGGCCCTCGTCACGTGCGGCTCGGCGTGCCCGAGGGAGGTGACGGCGAGGCCCGAGAGAAAGTCCAGGTACGACCGGCCGCAGGAGTCGTAAAGGCGGCTCCCCTCGCCCCTGACGAAGCTCACGGACGAGGCTGCGTAGGTGCTCATGAGCCCGCCAAGGCCGGTTGTCACCTCGGCATCCGCCGTCACGGCGCCTGCCAGGCGCCGCCGGGTACACCGTCGCCGGCCGTCACCGGACGACCATCGAGCCGACTCCATCCGAGCTCAACAGCTCGAGCAGGATCGCGTGCGGGACCGTGCCGTCGAGCACGTGGGCGCTGCGCACCCCGTGGCGCACCGCATGGGCGCAGGCGGTCGCCTTTGGGATCATGCCTCCCGAGACGGCTCCCCCGGCGACGATCTCGTCGAGCTCGCCGGCCGAGAGGCGCACGACGAGGCTGGCGGGGTCGGCGGGATCCGAACGGATCCCCGAGACGTTGGTGAGGAAGACCAGCTTCTCGGCCGAGAGCGCCTCGGCGACCGCCCCGGCGGCGGCGTCGGCGTTGATGTTGTACGCCTGGCCGCTCGCGTCCGAGCCGATCGTCGCGACTACAGGGATGAGCCCCTCCGCCAGCAGCTTTGAGAGTATGGAGGCGTCGACCGAGACGACGTCGCCGACGTAGCCGAGCGCCGGGTGGCGCGGCGCCGCCGCGATGAGGCGGGCGTCCTCGCCCGAGAGGCCGACGGCGAGCGGACCGTGCACGTTCATGGCGCCGACGATGTCGCGGTTGACCGAGCCGACGAGCACCATCCGGGCGATCTCGAGCGTCTCGGCGTCGGTCACCCGCAGCCCGTCGACGAACTCGGGCACCTTGCCGAGGCGGGTCATGAGCGCGCCGATCTGGGGTCCGCCGCCGTGCACGACGACAGGGCACATCCCGATCGAGCGCAGCAGCACCATGTCGGTGGCGAAGCTGGCGAGACCCTCTGGCCGGGTGGAGTCGCCGCCGGGCCCCCGGCCGGCAAGGGCGTTGCCGCCGTACTTGACGACGACGATCGAGCCGGCGAAGTTCCGGATGTAGGGAAGTGCGTCCAAGAGAACAGCGGCTTTCGTCGCCGGCTCCAGTTCGAGCGGCGGCGTGACGGGACCTACGACGCTCACGGCGCCAGCCCTGCGAGGGGGAGCCCGGCCGTCTCGGGCAGCCCGAGCGCCACGTTGGCAGCCTGGATGGCCTGGCCGGAGCCGCCCTTCACGAGGTTGTCGAGTGCCGCCACGACGATCACCCAGCCGGTGCGGGGATCGACCCGGGCCGTCAGGTGGACGACGTTCGAGCCGTAGGCGTCGGCCGTCGACACGAGGGCCTCCGGCCCGCACACGTTCACGAAGGGCTCGTCACGGTAGCGGTGGCGGAAGTAGTCGACGAGCTCGGCGCTCGTGGCGGGGACGTCGCCGCGCATCGAGGCCGTGGCGCTCGGCCGGGCGTAGCAGGTGGCAAGGATGCCCCGGGTCATCGGGGCGAGGTGCGGCGTGAAGATGACCGAGGCACCGATCGCCTGTTCGATCTCGGGGGTATGGCGATGGGTGAGGAGCCCGTAGACCGAGACCGAGTCGTTGCGCAGCGGGTGGTGGAGGTCTTCGCGCGGCGACTTGCCGGCGCCCGAGGTGCCGCTTGCGGCGTCGACGACGATGCCGGTCGGCTCGACGAGGCCTTCGGCGACAAGGGGTGCCAACGACAGCGCTGCGGCGGTGACGTAGCAGCCCGGCACGGCGATCAGGTCTGCTCCCGTCAAGCCTGCCCGCTCGAGCTCGGCAAGCCCGCAGACGGCCGCCTCGAGCAGCTGGGGGGCCGAGTGCTCGAACCCGTACCAGCGCGGGTAGTCGGCCGGGTCCTTCAGGCGGAAGTCCGCCCCGAGGTCGACGACGAGGCGCACCTTTTGATGGAGGGCGGAGACCACCTCCTGCGACGCCCCCGAGGGGAGCGCCACGAAGACCACGTCGGCCCGCTCCAGGCCCGCCGGGTCGAGCCCCTCGACCACGAGCTCCCTGTAGGCGCGGCTGAGCGACGGGTAGACCTCCCCGATGCGTCGACCGGCGCTCGACTCCGCCTGGGCGACGGCGACGTCGAGGTTCGGGTGGTCGGCGAGCAGGCGGAGCAGCTCTGCGCCGAGGTACCCGCTGGCTCCGGCGACGGCACACCTCACAGCATGAATATACACGCTGCTGCATACTCATGCAGACAGGGCCGGGGCGCCGGGAGACCTGCGGCGATCTCGGGTGCGCGCAGGTGCAGCGCGAGGGGGATGATGGGCAACTACCGACGAGGGCCGGCCCAGATTGAACCCGAGGAGGCGGCGTGGTGGCCGAGCAGAGACCGGCGAGTCAGCTCTCGTGCTCATCCGACGAGTGCTACGACGGATTGTCGTCATCGTCGAGCCTGTGTTCGGTGCCTGAGGCTTCGTGCCAGCCAAGAGAGGATCGTCCAGACAGCAGGAGCCCCGGTATACCCCGGGGCTCCTGCTGCTTCAGCGTTCCGCGTCGGCCGGCTATGCGACGGCCGTGGTCAGATCATCGGTGCGGGTGCAGCATGACCGAGATATGTTGCGGGCCTCCGGTCGAGTAATCGACATCCGGAGACATCACGTTGAATCCACACTCACCGAACGCGAAACCACCGACCAGGTTGGGCGTCCCGCCGCCCGACTCGCCCGAGTCGCCGAACTGGACCGGGACAGTGTTGTTGAAGCATGCGAGATTGCGCTCGATCGTGTTGCTCACGTCTTCATTGGCGTCTATGTCGCCCATCGAGTTGTTCGCAAACACCGCGCTTCCACGCACCACGTTACGCAACGCGCCGAAGTAGCACGACTGCAGGCCGTAAACAGTCATGTTGCCACCAATCGAGTTGTCCTCGAGGTCGCTATAGACGGGGATGTGGGCGAGGTTGGGGTCTTGACTCCAAGGCGCCGGAGGCGTCGTCGACCCAAGGCACGCGTTGGTCGCCGGTGCTCCCTCAACCGTCGGGCCGCCACCGCCGCCGAGTAGAGACAGGTTTCCGCCGATCGTGGTCGAATGGACAAGTACCGCCAGAGCACCGAAACCGGTGATGCTCCCGCCGACGTGATCGTCGGTGCTTCCCAGCGGCGATTTGCAGCTGTCCGGCCCGCAGCCCAATGCGAGCACGGCGCCCGGGCGGACGCGAATGTTGCCAGTGACGTTGACCGTCCCGGGCAGCGCAGCCCCGATACCTCCGGACGCCGGGGCGACAGCATCCAAAAGCGCCCCACGCGCGACCGTCAGATCACCCCTGACATTCACCGTCCCGGCCGGCACGTAGCACACCCCAGTTACAAGGAGCCGTCCGTACGTGCCGGGAGCGATAGGGCCCCCTTTACAGACGGTGACATGATGAAGTGCCGGCCTTGGAAACGCCGGTCTCGGCGCGGCAACGGCGGCCGTCGCACCGATCAATACGGTGAAGGCCGATAACAGCACAAGTGGAGCGAACCTCGTAAGTCGCATGTCGACTACCTCCTTGTCGTGATCTTGATATCAGCGGCACAGCAGCGCCGACCACACCTTGGCGCCATGGATGACACCTCCCAGTCGCTGTTCCGCTAGATACTGGTGCCACGAGCTGATTAACACAGGGCAGCGGGACACGTCAACTCTCGTCACTGGTAGCGGCAGTGTTGCGACTCACCGCACCGCAACTCAAGAAGGGAATCGCACAAGGAGTTCGTCTACACCTGGCCGTCGGAAGTCACTCTCCTCGGCCATGGCCAACGTGAAAGCAGTCACCAAGCAGGGAACGTACCACCCGCTCTCCGGCAGCCTTCGCCGGATCAACGGCGTCTTGTGGGCTTGGACGGACTGCTTTGGCACGGCGTGTCGAAGGACAACTTTGTTTACCTGCACCAGTTCACCTCACTGCGGGTAGTCCACTTGCTGCACCGAGAGCACCGCCGGGCCAACTGGAGGTGGCCGCTGTGGCACTACCTGGTGGCCCGAACATGACGGCGAGGGGACGACATGGCCGACACCGACAACCCAGTAGAGGTCCGCTCCCTCAGCAAGACCTTGAAGGCCGGAAGGAGCACATCGTCTCTCGGCGGCGAGCGGCCTTCGGGTTCACAAGCCTTCGGAACTACCGCGTCCGTGCGCTGCTCAAGAGCCACTTTCGTTCTCTCCGTGCCCTTCGGCCCGCCCCTCAGCCGTCGAGGGCGCTGCGCAGCTCTGCGACGAACCGGGCGGCACCCTCGGGCCCGTCGCCGTCGAGGAGCCGACGCACGAGCGCAGAGCCCACCACGACGCCGTCGGCGACATCGCAGATCTCTCTTGCCTGGGCCGGGGTCGAGATGCCGACCCCGACGAGCACCGGCAGGTCCGTCGCCTCCTTGCACCGCGCCGCCAGCTCCGCGGCGCTCGCCGCCAGAGCGCTTCGCTCGCCCGT
>JBOGHY010000066.1:0-7559 GCA_050742375.1 Acidimicrobiales bacterium
GTGAAGACTGGGGACACGTAGCGCTCACGTCGGCCGCATGCGGCCTCCGACGCCGCCCGTCCGGATTGACCCGGATCAGGTGTCCGGAATCAGCCGGACTGGGTGTCCGGAATCACCGGAATACGCATCCAGCCACACTGCGGCGATGATCCGCCTGCCGATTGCCCTGCTCGCCCTCGGCTTCTTCCTAAGGTCCACCACGAGCGCCCTCTACATAACCGCGGTCGCCACGGGTAACACCGGGATCGTCGCCAGGATCAACACCATCTCGACGGTGGTCATCTTCCCTGTCGTGGTGGTGCTGACTCATTGGTTCCACCTCCTCGGAGCCTCGGCCTCCTGGTTGCTCTACGCCGCCGCCATGTACCTGGCGATGGTGCCGAAGCTCGCCGGGCCCTGTTTAGGTCGGTCCTCGCTCGGTTGGTTCAAGGACGCTGGCCGGCTCGTGCCGTCGTTGTTGACCTTCCTGGCGGGGTGGCTGTGCCTGCAGAGCTTCGGCGCTGACCGGGTCTTGGTGGTCGTGGCGTGCTTCGTACCGGCCTTGGGGCTCCACCTGCTCCTCTCTGCCACCCTCGTCGGGCCGGAGCTGAAAAGGACGGCCACGTCGGCCTGGGCGGGACTTGCCGGACACCTACGGCGTGCGGACTCATGACGAACCGTCGCTCTGTTCCTGTCTCCGTCGGCCTGCCGGTACGAAACGGATGCCGTTTCTTCCTGAGATCCTCGAGTCGATCTGCAGTCAGTCCTTCGCGGATTTCGAGCTCCTCGTCTGCGACAACGCCTCCACCGATGCCACCGAGGAGATCGTCCGCGAGCTCGCGGGCAAGGATCGGCGGGTTCGCTACGTCCGGTTCGACTCCGACGCCGGGGCGAGCGCAAACTTCAACCGCTGCTTCGAGGGCACCGGCGGAGCGCTGTTCACCTGGGCGGCGAGCGACGACCGCTTCTGTCGGGACTATCTGCGCAGCTCCGTGGACTACCTCTCCGAGCACCCCGAGCACGCCATGTGTGTGCCCGATGTCGAGCTCATCGACGAAGCCGGCACGGTGACGGGTCTCATCGTCCAGCCAACCGCACTCGGATCTTCCGACCTGGCCGTGCGGCTCGGGGCATACCTCGATCGCAGGTCCTGGTACATGGTCTACGGGCTCGCCAGACGGACAGCGCTCGCAGAGACCGGCCTCTTCCCAGCGCGCTTCGGGGCAGACGTCATCCTCATGTGGAACCTACTGCTGCGACGCACGGTAGGAAACGTTGGCGAGGCTCTCCTCCAGTACCGCCGCTACGCTGTCAAGACAACAGACGTCGTCTGGCGAGGCATCCAGGCCACCGGCTCCAGACAGGCGCCGCGGTTCCTTCATGCTCGTATGTACCGTGATCTGCTGGCCCAATGCGACCAGCAGGATCTCGCTGCCCGAAGGGCCGGGCGGCGAGCACTTGCCGCCTGGCTCGTAAGCCAGCCCTTCCGTGATTTGTTGGTCGACGATATGTGCGATGAGTTGCGGCGCCCGGATAGAAGTTCGAACCGTCTGTACGAGGCCGGCCTTCTCGTCTCGGTGGCCCTCTTGCGTCCCTCCCGTGCCCTCCGTAATGCCCTACGCCTGGCGACCGAGCCGGAGCGCGGCGTACCGCCTGGCTCTCACTCGCAGCTGCTCGGTTAGGACTGGGCACGGCGCGACCAGTAGAAAGGCGCCGATCAGGGAGCGAAACCCAACACCGCCTCCACCACACGCTCCACTATGTCCATTGGCATCCCGGAATGAAGCGGCAGCGTGACGACCTGCTCGGTGACTCGATCGGTCACCTTCAGCTCGTCACGCTTACACCCGCGGAAGTGAGAGTGCTGGTGGACCGGGATGAAGTGGATGCCGGTAGCGATTCCCAGCTCTCGCAAGTGGGCCATGAACGCCAGCCTGCGGCCGCCGAGAACACGCAGGCTGTAGATGAACGGGCTGACTCCCGTGTAATCGTCGGCCACCGGTCGGCACCAGTCGAGACGGGAGAAGGCCGAACTGTACTGCGCGCACACCCTCTGCCTGCTCTCCAGAAACTCCTCTACCCGTGCGATCTGGCTCAAGCCGACCGCGGCCGAGATGCTGTTCAAGTGGTACCTGAACCCATCCGTCACTACGTCGTACTCCCAGGCGCGGGCATTCTTGTAACGCAAATGCGTCTCCTTGTCGACGCCGAGGAATCGCATGAGGCGCAAACTGGCCTCAGACTCCTCGTCGGGCACGACGACGCAGCCGCCGTCGAGCGAGGTCACGATCTTCACCGGGTCGAACGAGAAGCAGGAGATGTCGCCGAAGGACCCGATCCGGCGTCCTTCGTACAGCGTCCCGAAGGCGTGACAGGCGTCCTCGACAACCCTGAGTCCGTGCTCATAGGCGAGGGTATAGATCCCGGACAGGTCCGCCGGAATACCTGCGAAGTGGAGAGGCAGGATGGCTCTAGTGCTCGTTCCGACGAGACGGGCGGCGGAATCGACGTCGAGCCCGAGGTTGTCGTCACGGATGTCGGCGAACACAGGTTCGGCTCCGCACATGCGGATCGCCTGATGGTCAGCGACGTAGTTGAAGGAGGTCGTGATCACCTCGTCGCCGGCACCGACGCCGGCAAGGCGCAGAGCAATGTGGAGCGCCGAGGTGCCGGTGTTGACGGCGACGACCCGACGGTCCGTCAAGTTGAGAAAGGCGGCGATCTGCGTCTCGAAGGCTTCGGTCAGGCGGCCCATTCCGAGCCATCCCTCCTCGAGAGCGTCGACGACGGCCTTCACGGTGTCGATGCCGGTCGTCGGGTTGAAGACTGGGACTAGGGCTGGCGAGGTCGTCATCCAACCTCCCACGGGTTCACGCGCTCTCGCCGTCTCCGAGGCTGCGATCCGGTCGACCGGGCGGGGACACCGACGACGGTGGAGTACGGAGCGACATCGTGAGTGACGACCGCCCCAGCTCCGACGAAGGCGCCCTCGCCGACCCGTAATCGAGGCAGCACGGTCGCGTTCGACCCGATCACGGCTAGGTCCCCGATCGTCACCTCACCAGCCGCGACCGCTCCTGGCATGACGTGAACGCCGTCGCCGAGACGGCACTCGTGATCGATCGTGGCGTTGGTGTTCACGATGCACTGCCGGCCGAGAGAAGCCGCCACGCCGACGGCCGCCATGGCGAGAATTTGGGAGCCTTCTCCGAGATGAGTGCTGGAGTCCACCCAGGCAGCCGGATGCACCACGGACGCCGGGGCGAGGCCACGCGCGGAGAGATAGGCGTCCACGTCGAGTCGGCTGTCTCCGCCATGTCCACCGATGGCTGCGACGAAGTGCGTCGAGCCCGCCCTCCTCGTAGAGAGCCACGCCAGAAGGTCGCCCTCAGTGTGAATGAGCTGTACTCCTTCGAGGGGAGGAGAAACCTTCAGATCCCGATCGCACACCGCCACCACGCTGTCTCCGGCGTCAGCAAGCATGCGCGCGACCACCTTTGTCTGCCCGGTGCCACCCCATACGAGGACGTCCACGCGCTTGACCTCAGTTCACACGACGCAGGTAGCCACCGCACGCCGCGCTGGCGAGCAGCTTGTCGTTCACGGTATGCGCTCGCACAAATCGTCGATCTTTGGCGAGAAACTTCTCGACGGCTGTGGCCGGATTGTCGTGCAGCCCCAAGGGCGGTCGCCGGACGGTTCGGCCGGAAGGTCATCCATATCCGTGTCCATCGCGACGAGGTAAGAGCCGACCCCGACAAGGTCCGAGTACAGCCGAGATCGAGATTCCCTCGATGGTCGAGATTAAGCCCGCTAGGGGATGCGTCGTGAGGCTCTCGCGGGTGTGAGCACGGATGTCCGCGTCGACCCCCTGCACTTCTCGCTCACTGCCATGCAGGCGCAGGATGCTCGCCGAAGACAAGTGAACCTCCATGGGCGATGCCCGTCTCGCTGACAAGGTCCGGCTTACCCTGCCAGATCAGCTCCGGGACGACGACGATGTCCTCGGGACGCTGAATGATCGGAGTGCCGAGCCAAGTGAAGTTGTAGGAGTAGCCAACGCGTGTTGCATGCCGAATCCGCTCGCGAACGACCGATCTTGCCTCAGGATCGGCAGCTATGGCCGCGACGCTCAGCGGATCGCCTGGCCTGCGCTGAGCTCTCACCGTCTCAAGGTCGCGGGGCGACACCATCTCACGAATATCCTACTGGCGTCGGGGAGACGGCTGGAGAATGCCTGCCGAACACCACAACCGACCATAAGGAGTCCAAGCGCCGCGGGGTCAGCGCGGGCCGCGTCGGACCGCGGTGCCCCTTGCCCGGAACTGGCCGCTCTCTTCGATCAAGTCGGTGGCGAGCACTCCTGGCAGGAGTCGAGGGTAGTCCCTCGGACCGTTCGTAGGACGGGGCAGACGCCTGCAGTTGCGATCCCGTCAGGTAGCGAAGCAGGTGGCTTGGATGTGAGTGTGACTTCCGCCCGTAACGAGGTTGACCACGGCCGCCGGCTTCCGGCTCCCGAAGCTGAGGCGAACCTTGTTCGCCACCCACGAAGGCGACGGTGGCGAGCAGGTGACCGACCAGAGACCGTCACACCATCTGGCAGCCTCCACCTTTCGGGGCGCCCGGGACGGCCCTGCGATCGACGCCGACGTAGTGATGGGCGACAGCACCTCGCTTGCGAGAGAGATCGGATAGGCGCCTAGCATCTCAGGGGATCGCATGCTCGACGACGTGGTCAGCTACTGGCGATCGATGGAGAGATGAAGGGCAACGCGGCGTCCCTCTCTCCGATGAGCTGCGGTCGCCCAGGCCATCGAATGTCCAAAGTGGGGTCGTCCCAACGGACGCCTCGCTGCGCCGGCTCCATGTACGGCGCCGAGATCAGGTAGGACACCTCGGCGCCGGCTGTAAGCGTCATGTAACCGTGGGCGCAGCCGGGGGGAACGAGCAGCGACGTGCGGTTGGCGGCGCTCAGCTCGAAGGCCTCCCACCGGTACCGGGTGGGGGAGGTCGCACGCAGGTCGGCGACAATGTCGAATATGGATCCAGCGGTGCAACGGACGATCTTGGTCTCCCCGTACGGCTCGGCCTGGAAGTGAAGGCCGCGAAGGGTCCCGGGAGCCTTGTTGAAGGCGACGCGGGACTGCGCAACTCTCGTGTCCACGCCCCGAGCCGATAGATCCTCCTCGTCGTACAGGCGTGCGAAGAAGCCTCTCTCATCTGTGACCAGCTTTGCCTGCAGGACAAGCAGCCCCGGAAGAGAGGTCTCGACGACCGTCACAGCACGACGGTGAGCTTTGGCACGGTGGTGACGAAGCGGCCGCCCCAGGACCGTACCTCCGGGAACGACGCCATGACCTCATCGAGCAGGTTCCAGGCGAGCACGAGCACGTAGTCGGGGCGGTCAGAGATCAGGTGCTCGGGCGGGAGCACCGGTATGTGACTGCCCGGCAAGAGGTGCCCTTGCTTGTGAGGGCTGCGATCGACCACGTAGGCGATCTCTCGGGTGGAGGCCCCGCAGTAATTGAGGAGAGTGTTGCCTTTTGCGGCCGCTCCGTAGGCGGCGACCGTACGACCACTGGCGACGCAGTCCTCGAGGAAGCTCCGAATCGAGCGCGCCCGCTCCTGCGCGACAGAGGCGAAGGCTTCGTAGGCGGCCGGCGCCCCAAGACCCAGTTCTTCCTCGCGGCGGCGCTTTTGCTGGACCGAGGCCGTCTCGTCGTGTGAGGCCGACTGGTGGCAGGCGAAGATGCGGAGGCTGCCGCCATGCGTCCCGAGGTGGCTGACGTCGAACACCCTGAGGCGGCCTCGCGAGAGCAGCAATTCGCACGAAAGGAGCGAGAAGTAAAAGACGTGCTCGTGGTAGATCTGGTCGAACTGGGCCTGGGCGAGCATCATCGAGAGCTCGGGGAACTCGACCGTCAACACGCCCTCGGGAGCGAGCACTCGCGCCAGCCCTCCGACGAAGTCGTTGGCAGAGGCAACGTGAGCGAGGACGTTGTTGGCGACGAGGAGGTCGGCCGAGATGCCGCGGGCGGCAAGCTCTTGTGCCATAACCAGGCCGAAGAAGCCGACCTCGGTCGCTACCCCGGCACGAATGGCCTCGTCGACCACGTTCTTGGCCGGATCGATCCCGAGCACTGGGACGCCGCGCTCGACGAAATGGCGTAGAAGATATCCGTCGTTTGAGGCGACTTCGACCACGAGACTGTTGTCGTCGAGGTGCCACCTCTCGATCGCCATTTTGGCGTAAGAGGCGGCATGAGCAAGCCAGGTCTCCGAGATCGATGAGAAGTACGCGTACTCGCTGAAGAGCAGCTCCGGTGGCACCTCCTCGGCCAGCTGCAAGAGCCAGCAGGCTTCGCAGATCCGGACGCCCAGCGGGTATACCAGCTCAGCCTCGCACTGTTCCCTTGTCGCCGGGTACGCATTGGCGAGCGGCATGTCCCCGAGGTCGAGCACCGAGCGGAGCAGAGGGGCGCGACAGGAACGACAGGTGATCTCGCTCATCAGCTGGCCGCTGCGGCAGCCGCCCGCAGTTGATCGGCGACGCGGGCAGCTGATCGGTCCCAGCTCCAGTGCTCTGCCACCGAGGAGTGCAGGGACTGGGGGGTGGCTCCGATCTCTCCTCGGGCGACGCGGACGACGCCCTCGGCGAGCGGCGAGCGGTTGCGCTCCGTTAGGTAGCCGTTCACCCCGTCGACGACCGTCTCGCGAAAGCCGCCCTGCGAAACTGCCACCACCGGCGTCCCGCAGCTCATCGACTCGAGCGTGATCAGCCCGAAAGGCTCGAGGCGGGCAGCGCACACGGTCACCGTGGCGGAACGGTACAACCCAGCGAGCTCCTGGTCGGTGATGCCGCGATGCAGCCGCAGGGCGACCCCGAGTCCCGAGGCGAGGCTCTCCACTTCGGCCTTGTAGCCGGGACGCTCCCGTTCGTAGACCACGTCGACCTCGACGGGATGGTCGAGCACCGCTCCGGCGAGTGCGGCTGCCTCGAGGGCAAGATCGTGGCCCTTCACGGGGTGGAGAGCCCCTACCGACATCACGCGCAGGACCTCGGAATCAACGCCGGCCGCCAGATGATCCACCTGCGGGCTGAATGCCCCAGTGCCCACCCCGAGATAGCAGACCACTGGCTCGACGCCGTAGACGGCAGAGATTATGTCGGCGCTGAAGAGAGAATTGCAGAGGATCCGACCGACGCAGGCGACGGCCCGCCGGTCCCTTCGCTTTCCCAAGGCCTCGTAGGGTCGGCGCAAGAGCGGGGCCAGCGCCATCAGACCCTTGCCGTCGCGCCACGGTGGCGACACCTGGGCTTCATAGCCGACCCTGCGCGGCTCTTGTGCGTCGTAGACGCTCGGTACCTTCAGCCACTCGGCGATCGGGACGCTCCGGCTAAAACGAGAGGCATGAAGAAACGCTACTTGGTAGCCCCCCGCGTTGATATCGGCCGCCATCTGGTGCTGCACACGGCGCATGATCTCCGCTCCGACGACGAAGGCACCCACACGCCCGATGCGCGGCGCAACGAGGTCCGCTACCGCTGGCACCGGGTAGTGCCTGGTGCAAGCGACAGC
>JBOGHY010000067.1:0-6609 GCA_050742375.1 Acidimicrobiales bacterium
CCTTTGCCCTCTGCGACGTGGCAGTCCTCGTGGCGGCGGCGGCGCTTTGGTGGCGCGTCCCCGTCCTCTGCGAGCTCACCTGGTTCTGGGGCCTGGCCGGCACGCTGCAGGCCGTGATCACCCCGGATCTCGCGGCGCCCTTCCCGCACGTCGCCTTCTTCCAGTACCTGGTCGGTCATCTCGGGATCGTCACTACCGCGCTCTTCCTCGTCGTCGGCCTCGGCATCCGGCCCCGGGCCGCCGCCATCGGGCGGGTCTTCGCGATCACGCTCGCTTACACGGCCTTCGTCGGCGTCGTGGACTGGTTGACGGACGCCGACTACATGTTCCTGCGAGCACCCCCCGGGAACTGGACCCTCCTGCGGATCCTCGGGCCGTGGCCGTGGTACGTGCTGAGCGCCGCGGCTGTGGCATTCGTGCTGATCACAGTTCTCGACGTCCCCTTCTGGCGGTCGCGCCACGCGCCCTCGAGCCGAGCACGGCGCGTATCAACAGGGTCACCCCTTGTGGTCGGGCCGCAGAGGCGCTTTGATTGAAGGCGGCGACGCGGTCGGGAGTTGCCAAGAGAGCGGGACGAATGGAGGCCGACATGGCGAGCAACGTGATCCACCTTGACACCGGATCGAGCACGGCGGACGAAGCGATGCGCGCCGCAGACCAGGCCCGCGCCGAGGCGCTGCGGGCGTCCTCGGAGGCAGCCGACGGAGAGTTGCGGAGGGCCGAGGCGATCAAGAAGGCCACGATCGCTCGGGCCAACGTCATCAGGTCGGCCACGGTCGCTCGGGCCGAGTCGCTCCGGCGTCTCACCCAGCAGCACGACGAGGCGATGCGCTCGGGCGAGGCACGACGCGCCCAGGCCTTCCGCAACGCCGAGGCCCGCTACGGCGAGGACCTGCGAAACGCCGAGCGCTCGGCGGCCGACGCCGTCGAGCAGGCCTACCGGGAAGAGCTGGCGGCGGCACAGCGGGCGCACGAGGAAGCCCTTAAGGCGGCCGAAGCCGTGGCATTCCATGCCTCCCAGCGCGCCGAGGCGATCCGCAAGGCGGGTGAAGAGCGCGCCGATGTGATCCACTCCGCCGGTGTGGCGAGGGCGGCGGCGCTGCGCGAGGCGGTTGCCGGCTACGAGGAGTCGCTCGAGGGGGCCTCCCGCCGGCGAGCCGACGAGTTGAAGCAGGCACTCGGCGAGCACGACGACGCCATGACCCAGGCGACGGTCGCCTTCGACGCCGTCCTCAAGGCCGCCGACACGCCACCGCCGGCGATCTCTGGGAACGAGGCCGAGTCGCCTCCTCGCTCAGAGCCGGTGGTGAAGACAAAGGGTGGCGACCCGCGCGGGACCGACCAGCGTGGCGGGGCGGAGCAGAAAGGGGCCGATCAGCGGGGAGCCGCCGACCAGCGGGCTGCCTCCTCGGCGAGGTAGGCCTCCCGACGCTGCCAGGGTTGAAGCGGACGTCGGGGCTCCGTCACCTCGCGCCAGGTGAACGACAGGCTCGGATCGTTCCACTCCCGTGACAGGCGGACGCCCTGCACGCATTTGGCGAGGCTGCTCACGAGGACTTGGGCCTGCCGCAGCACCGGGAAGACGGCGCGGCGTCGCACCGGTGCGTCGCGGCGGTGCGACTCGAACATGAGGGCGCCCGACAGGTCGAGGTGCACCATCGGCCTGCCGGAGTCAGAAAGCTTGCAGCCGTCCCCCATCTCGACGCCCGTCACGTAGAGGTCGTCGGGGCGCGGCGGCTCCGAGCGCCATGACCAGGTTCCACGCGCAACCACCGCCGGAGTGGCGGAGGAGCGAACTCGGCGGTCGATCAGTTGGTGGAGGCCTCGAGCGAGATGCTCGGCGTCGGCGGCCTCGAGCACGGCCGCCTCGATCTCGCGGGGGGTATTGCGTCCCGGGCGGCCCCCGCCGTCGAGGCGGACGCCCGCGAGGATGATTCTCGCGAAGTCGGCGCGGCGGCCGCGTATGGTGGTCTCGCCGCCGTGGAGGGTCACTGATCGGACGACGAGGGCATCCGGTCCGGCAAGTAATGGTTCCGGCGCCTCCTGGCACGAAAGGGGGTCGAGCAACTCGAGATCCATCGGTCCTCCGGGTCTCATCTCATTGTGCGGAATGTCGGTCAAGAGACGCCACGGGGCAAAGCGACCCAACCGACGGAGAGGGGACCAAGCTCTGCTCGTGAGTCCCGAACATGACGCCTTCGTGCGCAGATGTCAAGCGTCAGGCGCTGATCGAGCCGAAAGGAGGGTAGATCGGGCACTTTCCGTGGAGCTTTGACCGCCTTCGGTGACGCCCTATGGGACAGCGCGCCTGCCCTGAATAATACACTCGTAGTGTCAAAACCTGAGGAGACCATCGGTGCCGAGGATCGTCGATCGTGAGATGAGGCGCGAGGAGGTGCTCGAGGCGACTTGGCGCGTCCTGGCGCGAGGTGGCATCGAGGGCCTCAACATCCGAGAGGTCGCCGCTGAGGCCGGATACTCGACCGGCGTCGTCGCTCACTACTTCAAGAACAAGGACGACGTAGTGCGCTCGGCGCTCCTACGCGTCTGGCGGCGCGAGTCGGAGCGAATCGCCGAGCGCACCGCCTCGCTACACGGACTCGCCGCTCTTGATGCGATCGCCGCAGAGGTGCTGCCGGTGGGCGAGCAGCGTTCCTTGGAGATGGCCGTGTGGATGTCGTTCTGGGCGGCAGCGATCGGGGACAAGGAGCTCGCTGCCGAGCAGCAGAAGTACTACGCCGGTTGGAGGGCGCTTTTGCGCCGTCATCTCGAGGAGGCGGTTCACCTCGAGGAGGTCGCTGACATCGACTGCCATCTCGAAGCGGTCAGGCTGGCGGCGCTGATCGACGGTGTCGGGATACAGGCGGCTTTCGAACCCGGTCTGTTGGAGGAGCGTGACATGGTGCGCCTCGTTCGCGGGCATCTCCGCAACCTGGCGCGGTCCTCCGTGCCTGCAGAGGGCCGGGTGGTCTGATACTTTGTAACACGCGTGTCGTACTACAAAGGACGAGGTGCTCATGGACTGGAACTACGCCCCCGGGCAGTTAGAGCTGAAGCGGCGGGCCGCCTTGCTCGCATCCACGATCAAGGACTTCGAGCAGCAGTGCGAAGCCGGCGACGGCCTTCCCCAAGACGCCCTTGCGATGATCAGCAAGAGCACGCTCGCTGCCGGGCTGAACGCCATCAACATGCCGGTCGAGTGGGGGGGCGCCGGCCTCTCGGTCCTCGATCAGGTGCTCGTGCAAGAAGAGCTCGGGCAGCTGACGAACGCCCTCTGGGACGCCGTCTGGCGGCCGGCCAACGCGCTGAGGGCCTGCGACGAGGCCCAGCGCGAGAGGTACCTGCTGCCGGCGATCCGGGGCGAGCGCCGCGACGCCTACGCGGTCACCGAGTCCGGCGCCGGTTCGGACTACAGCGGCATCGAGACTACAGCGACGCCAAGCGGCAAGGGCTACCGCCTGAACGGTGAGAAGTGGTTCGTGACAGTCGGCGACGTGGCCGACTTTCTCATCGTCATGGCACGGGTGATGCCCGGGTCCGCCCTGACGCTGTTCCTCGTCGACCGCGACCTGGACGGCGTGAGCGTTACCCGCACTCCCGCCTACATGCACACCTTCGTCTTCAAGCACCCGATCTTTTCCCTCGACGGCGTCGAGGTGGGTCCCGAGTGCGTTCTCGGCGAGATCGGCCAGGGGGCAGAGCTCACTCGGCAGTGGTTCGTCGAGGAGCGTCTCATGATCGCCGCGCGGGCGATCGGGGGCGCCGAGCGCGCCCTGCGAGAGGCGACCGAGTGGGCCTCGGGCCGGGAGCAGTTCGGGCGCCGGCTGATCGACAATCAGCTCATCCAGGCGATGATCGCCGACAGCGCCGTCGAGCTCGCCACGAACCGTGCCTTTGTCTACCAGGTGGCCTCCGAGGCGGATGCCGGATTGCCACGAAAGCTCCTCCATGCCAAGGCGGCCATGGTGAAGCTGTCGGCCTCCGAGGCGGCGGGGCGGGTGGTCGACCGTGCGGTCCAGATCTTCGGTGGCAGGGGCTACATGCGCGAGTACGCCGTCGAGCGGCTGTACCGCGACATCCGCGTCGACCGCATCTGGGAGGGCACCTCGGAGATCCAACGCCTTGTCGTGGCGAACGAGATCTCAAAGCGAGGCCTTGACGGAGTGCTCGCCCCCTGGCCGGGTGCGCCGGCGCCGACGGCTTCTGCCGGCGGCGTGCTCGCCTAAGGCTCCCCGACCTGCGGTCGGGCGATTCCCTACGGCGCCGCCGGCGAGGCCCTACTCTCGGGCGTCGACCTCGATCAGGGTGGGCCGGTCCCGCCCGAAGGCGGCTCTCACCTCCTCACCGACCTCTCCGGCGGTCGCACGCACGCCTTCGCACGACAGTCCCCTCGCCACGGTGACGAAGTCCGGAGCCGGGAAGTCGGTGCCGAGCGCCTCCGTCCCCATCGCCCGCATCTCCCGGCGGATCTCGCCGTAGCCGCCGTTGCAGACGACGACGAGGGGGAGCCCGAGCTTGGCGTCGGCGGCGGTGGCGAGCTCGCTCAGGGTGAACATAAGGCCGCCGTCGCCCATGAGCGCGACCACCTGACGTCCCGGGTGGGCCAGCTTGGCGCCGATGGCCGCCGGCAGGCCGTAGCCGAGGGTGCAGAAGCCGGTCGGGTACAGCCACTGAGAGGGCCCTTCGAGCTCCAGTAGCAGATTGGTCCCGTAATAACAGACCATGGCGGCGTCGCCGGCGATGATGGCGTCCGGGTCGAGGACCTTGCCGAGCGAGTCGTGCAGGAGCCGCCACGGCTCGACCTCGGCGTCGAGCTCCTCGGCGATCTCTTGGCGGATGTGCCGGGCCTGGTCACGGGGATCCTCGCCGGTTCTGCCGACAGCCGGCCCCGCGAGCCGGTCGGCCATCGCCTCGAGGGCGAGCTTGGCGTCGGCGCGCAGTGCGACCGTGGCCGGGAGGTTCTTTTGGAGCTGAGCCGCCTCGATGTCGATCCGGATGACCTCGCCGCGGGGAGCGAGCCTGCCACCGCAGAGGTCGGAGTCGCCGAGCTCGGTGCCGACGGCGAGGACGACGTCGCAGGAGTCGAGGAAGCGCTGGGCCGTCTTCGCCATGATCGAAGAGCCGAGCGAGAGGGGGTTGCGCTCGGGGACGACCCCTTTGCCGTTGGTCGTCGTGACGACAACCATGGCGAGCATCTCGGCTAGGCGCGTGGCCTCGGAGGCGGCGTGGCGAGAGCCCCCGCCGAGCACCATCGCACGGCGGCGTCCCCGAGAGAGGGCGTCGCACGCGAGCGCCAGGGCGTCGGGTTCCGGCGCCGCCGGCTCGACTTGCTCGCCCGGTCGTATCGGACCGACGAAGCCCGATCCTTCGAGCACCTCGATCGGGACCTCGATGTGGACCGGTCTCGGCCGCCCGGCCAAGAAGTAGGCGAACGCCCGGCGGATGGAGTCGGACAGGTCCTGGTGAGAGGTGGCGCGATGGCTCCAGGCGGCGATGCAAGAAGTGGCTCCGCTCTGGTGCTTCGTCTCGTGGAGGAAGCCGTGGTCGCCGCCCTCGACGGTAAAGGGGAGGCCGGGGGAGATGACAAGGAGCGGGATCGAGTCGGAGTAGGCCTGACCGAGCGCCGTCGAGATGTTGGTCACCCCCGGCCCGGTTGTCACGAGGCAGACCCCAGGGCGCCCGCTCGAGCGGGCGTAGCCGTCGGCGGCGTAGCCGGCTCCCTGTTCGTGGCGCGGCGTGACGTGTCGGATGCCGCTCGATCCGAGGTGACGGTAGATCGGCAGGCTGTGGGTCCCTGGGATCCCGAAGACGAGGTCGACGCCGTTGGCGACGAGGGACTCCACCACGACCTGTCCGCCGGTCACAAGGCTCATCGGCTGTCCCTTCCTTTCCGGCACGACGATCCGGCACGACGACGTCGAGCGCGGGATTCCCTCGCGCTCTTTTTGGAACGGTAGGCGAGATGCGCAGTGATCACCACCCGGTGACCCGTCGTCCGGGCTCAGAGGATTCTCTTGCTCCGGCACCTATGCGTTTCGACGCGCTTGGCGTACACTCCGGTCTCCGATGCGGGGCTGGGACCCGGCACCGGCACTAGGAAGCGAGGGGAGGGCCGCGCATATGGCCGGATCTGCGATCCGTCGAAGGAGAGCAGACGTGCGTCGCCGGCCGTCGCGCGGTGGCGGTCCGGTGGGCCTCCCAGGGTGGCCATGGCGGTAGCCGCCACCCCGGCCCCAGAGGGACGCTCGCTGCCCTGGCGGCACGAGCATCCTCTGCTCGCCCTCATATCCCAGCGAGTCGTGATCGGTGTCTTGACGCTTTTCGTCGTCTCCATCGTCATCTTTCTCGCCACCCAGGTACTTCCCGGAAACGCCGCCTATGCCATCCTGGGCCACACCTCGACCCCTCAGCGCCTGAAGATCCTCGAACATCAGCTCGGGCTCAATCGCGGGCTGTTCGACCAGTACGGGACCTGGCTCGGGGGCCTGTTGAGTGGTCATCCCGGAACTTCGGTCGCCAACGGAGAGAGCGTCTGGGGTCAGATCGCGCCGAGGCTCGTCAACTCGGCCGTGCTCGTCTTCATAACTGGCATCATCGGCTCCGTCCTCG
>JBOGHY010000068.1:0-6465 GCA_050742375.1 Acidimicrobiales bacterium
TCCGCTTGTTTCGGGCCGACAGGGTGGCTATCAGGTTGGCAATGGTCTGGGATTTTCCCGTGCCAGGCGGCCCGTCGATCACCAGATCCGCCCCGGCCACCACGGCGTTGATGGCGTAGCTCTGGGACGAGTCGGCATCGAGGACCAGGTACTCGTCAGCGGGCGGGGTGAAGTCCGGAGCGCTCGGCGAAACCTCGCCCCGGCGCTCTCTCAGTGCCTGGCGAGCTTGCTCGTCGCCGGCGATGGCGCAGATGAGGGTGTTGCGGGCCAGGAGGTCCTCGGCCGCCTGCAGGTCGTTGACCATGGGCAGCTTGGCGTAGGAGAAGTTGGCGAGAACCACCCGGGGATCGATCGCGAAGCCGCCGACCCCCCCGGCCTCCTTGGCCAGTCGGTCGAAAAGGAGGCTCGCGTCGGGGGGATCGGCCTCCGGGTCGAGCAGTTCAAGCAGGCTCTCGGCCTCGGCGTGTACCTCGAAGTCGCTGGCCAAGACGTGGAGGAGCGTGGGGTTGATTTCCCATTCACCGGGCAGCGACACCTCGAAGTCCTCAGCCGCGCTCCCATGCGCCACCAGGTGGGCCTGACAGAGCAACACCGGGGCACAGGGGACGAAGGTGCTCTTGGTGTTGGTCCAGCCCGCCATCCCCCAGGCGACGAAGAGCGTGCGCAGACCTCGTTCTTCGAAGTTCTCCTCGGCGCGGGCCCGGATGGCCCGAGCCCGTCGAGCGGCCGCTGCCAAAGCCTCTCCGCCGAAGGCTTCTGAGAGCCGGATCCCATGACCGGCCAGCATCTTCTCGAGCGCGACATCCCTGGCGCTCGAGAAGTCGAGGGTGCCGGCCTTTAGGTCCTTGTAACAGAGAAGGGTGTTGCGACCGCTGACGTCGACCAGCTGGCCGGTCCAGTCCTTGACGGCCCGGCTGATCCGGCGGCCCATGGCCTCGTCGAAGGTGGCGTCTTCGGGTCTTGCGTCTACGTCCATCGCCTGTGCGCTCAAGTAGGTGCCTCGGGGACTTCCCTCTTTGACCTGCCAGGATAGGTGGGGAGCGGTGCCGGGGGCGACTGGAGCGCTTCGTCTCTTCTGCGAACCCATTGGAGACCGTTCCACAGTCGGGACCCTCGCCCGGAACGATCTGGCCAACGTGCACCAGAAGTGCACCCTTTCCCTAGTTGTTCTATGGAGGTTCTCGTCCAAGGAGGTCTGCGTGACACAACCGCCCCGTTCCCCGATGGCATCAGGTCAGACGAGCCGTTCGTGTTGCCGGCGATCCGCAGACTGTGACGCCGACGGAACCTCAGCCCTGGCTATCTCGCCAAGCGTCGCCCACGTCGAGACGTGCGGGGTCCGCTTACCACGGCGGATGTCAGAGGCGCTCGCCTTCGAGCAGCCGATCGCCTCGACGATCTCTGAGAGCTTGACACCGGCGAGTCGCGGCCAGATGTCCAGTCGGAACATCTCGGGGTCATATGCGACGCCGGGGTGAGCATCGGACCACTCCCGCAGCGCCTGCTTTCGGGCGGCGATGGCGGCACCACGCCGGCCGCGGACCTCGGGAGACTGTGTCGGGTCGGCCTCGATGCAGGTCTCGCAGCGGACGTGGCGCGGGTTCGTCACCGGGCCGGCGCAGTCGGGGCAGGACCACAACGGGAGCGCCACGGGCTCCGAGGAGGGACGCTGGCGCCGTGGGGCTTTCGAGGCGGCGATGCTGGCCATCACCTCCCTGCGAGCCTTCACGGCCGCTTGGGCGTCTCGTGTCCGGCGCCGGGTGAGCGGAGTAGCCGGTGAGTACTTGCCTTCCATGGCGGCCCCGAGCATGTGTGCGACCTTCTCGGCGACCGGTGCGAGCGACTGCGCCCAGCGCGGCATCATCTCGGCCAGCTCGTGGCTGACCGGAGCCATGAGCCGGACGTGCCCGTCGGGCGTCTCGACGAAGTCCGCCTTGCGGAAGGTGCGCCGAGCGAGCATGTCGAGCACGAAGGTTTCCACCTCGGGACGGACCGGCTCCATCACGTCGAGTGCCATCGAGGCTCGGCCCCTGGCGTCGTTGTGGACGATCCCGAGTCCGGGATCGAGCCCGACCACCTGGCAGGCGAAGGTCGCCTCGGCTTCGAGGAGGGCGAAGCAGTAGTTCAAGAGCGCGTTGACCGGCCGCTCGGCCTTGCGGTTGCCGTTGCCCGACGCGAGCACGGAGCGCCGGCCCTCGTAGAGCGACCAGTGAGGCGGGATGCGACGGCGGTCCTTGGCGGCAAAGCTGGGCGAAGTCTCGGGCCGTCCCTGCCAGGCTCCGAAGTAGAGCGCCGCCGCCGAGGCTTCGAGCTGGCGCACCGCGTCGATGACCGACCTCGCCTGTTCGGCCGAGTCCGCGAGGTCCGGTGCCGAGACGTGCTCGACGGTATCGACAAGCCCGAGGATGTCGCTGGCCGTCTCCTCGTCGTCGAAGTGCCGCACGAGGTTGCGGGCCTGGCCCACGAGCTTGCGGGCGATGAGCCACTGCGCGATCTCAAGTCCGTAGGGCTCGAAGGCTGCGATTGCTTGGGCTCTCCGGAGCCTTGCGTCATCGGTCGCCCGCGGCGTCGAGACGAGGTCTACGCCGCCGTCGGGTCCGAGCACGAGCACACCGATGCCGAGGGAGCGGCACCACCTGAGCGCGTCGAGGGAGACGACCCCGGCGGCGTTCGTGACGACGATGCGCCTAAGCCCATGAGTCGCCCGGTCATAGGTCCGGGTCCGCCGGTCCTGGCCGATGCCGTCGGAGACTTCGAGGTGGCCGCGCTCGAGGCGTACCCGGACCCCGAAGCCATCGACGACGGCGACGCCAGCAGAGTCCTGGCGGTGGAACGTCTCTCCGATCGCGTGCAGGCGGTCTGCCACGTCCTCGTCTGAGAGCGGCCGTGACCCTGCGACGACGACGGGTGCGGCGCTCACGAGAGACACCGGAGCCGGCATGCCGGCACGGAGTCGAGCTGGCGGGAGAGCTGGTAAGCCGCGCTGAGCACGGCAGCGCCAGCCGGGAACGGAGGCGGGGTCTCGTCGAGCAACTTGACGAGCACTCCGAGCAGGGCTCGTGCGTCGTCTCCGGCGAGGCGGACAGTGACGCAACTAGCGTCGGGAACGTCCATGGAGTTATCCCTCCTTGGGCCAGCTCCGGGGCCGTTTGCGCGGCGCCCGGAGCACTGTTGTGTAACGACCAGTGTACGCCTCCGGGCGACTCCCAGCGAGTGCGGTCAGGCCGGCTGCGCCACTCCGGCGGCGGTGACGAGCGCCGCGCTCCACGCTTCGAAGTCGTCGTCGCTCATGGCTTCGGCCTCCGCTCGACTGAGGCTCCCGAGCACCTCGACGACCTCCTGGTCCTCGGCGTCGCATTCCTGGCAGGTGAAGCGGTAACCGCCTATCTCATCCGGGAGCAGGTCCCCGTCGATGTAGGCGTCCGGATGCCCGCAGCCGAGCACGTGCACGATGACCGAGGGAGGCTGCGTGGTACCTCACCCGTTGTCCGTGCCCCGTAGGATCAAGTCGTGGGCGAAACATCAGCAGACGATGTCGTCCGGGCATCGGCCGCGGGATTCACATTCGCCGCCACGGCCCCAACACTCAGCATTACGAAGAACTCCCCGCGCCCGTGGCGGGAGAAGTGGCGCTTCACTCAACACCACCTCAAGCGACTGAGCGAACTCTACGAGGGCACGACGCCCGGTGAGTATGCCTCCACCCTCGACGTCGAGGCGTGGGCGAACGGCTTCTTCGTCGAGTGCGACCACATGCGCGACTGGCTGGGGCTCGACCCGTCGGTGCTTCTGAGCAAGGAAGAGATCGACCAGCAGATCCAGTGCCGGTATGACAACCTGCAGCGGTGTCGAGATATCTGCAACACGCACAAGCATCTTGAGCGGGCGCGGGGTGGGAGACGGCCAAAAAAGACCGCGCGTATAGCCGAGATCGTGACGGAGCCCGACGGGAAGCACAGGGTGGTCAGCGAACTCGACTGGCTCGCACGGACCCCTAGCTCAACTGTCGACGCCCTCAAACTCGCCGAGCGGTGCATGGCGGAGTGGCGGGCGTTTTTCAACGCGAACAAAATCGACGAGCCGGCGTGACGGTGCGGACGGCCGCCTCGACCTCGGTCATGTTGAGAGGGCGAGGCGGCGAGTGGAGGAGAGCTGGTAGTGACGGGGAACAAGGGCGCTTGAAGCCCCGGATCCACGACCCACCGATGGCTTGGCTTGGCCGATCCCGAGTTAGGCTCTGACCAAGCGGAGTATCGTTGCCGACGATCGACCGGGGAGCACGGCGTGCGACCACTCTTTGCAACGGTTACAGCGGTTGTTGTCATCGTCGTGACCCTGACCGCGACGCAGGCCCTCTCGACAGCAGCGAGCGAGCCGCACTTTGCTGCTGGAGCCCACGGTCTCTCCAGCGGATCTGCGTCGTGGTCCGGTCCGACATACGTGGACGGCAATGCCCTCGACTCGGTCTCCTGTGCGTCATCGACCTTCTGCGTAGCTGTAGACGCCGGAGGCAACGCCCTTGTGTATAACGGCGCTAGGTGGACTCTCCCGACTTCGATCGACCCGGGCAATGCCCTCGACTCTGTCTCCTGTGCCTCATCGACCTTCTGCGTAGCGGTAGACGACGCAGGCAACGCCCTTGTGTACAACGGCGCTACGTGGACTCTCCCGACTTCGATCGACCCATACGTCTTCAGCGTGTCTGTATCGTGCGCCTCGTCAAGCTTCTGCGCGGCGGTGGACAGCTCGGGCAATGCACTCACCTACGACGGCTCTGCCTGGACGGCGCCAGTTTCGGTCGCCTCATACGCCCTCAACATGTCTGTCTCGTGCGCCTCGTCAAGCTTCTGCGCGGCGGTGAGCGGTTCGGGGGATGCGCTCACCTACGACGGCTCTGCCTGGACGGCGCCAGCGTCGGTCGATGGGAACGGCGGGAGCCTCAACTCGGTCTCCTGTGCCTCGTCAGACTTCTGTGTAGCGGTGGACGGTTCCGGGAATGCCCTCACGTTCGACGGGACGACGTGGAGTCTCCCGACGCCGATCGACGAAACCGGCCTCGCCTTTGGTCTCAGCTCGGTTTCGTGCGCCTCGTCAAGCTTCTGCGCGGCGGTGGAAAGCTCGGGCAATGCACTCACCTACGACGGCTCTGCCTGGACGGCGCCAGTTTCGGTCAACGAGAACGGCGGTCTCAGCTCCGTCTCGTGCGTCTCGCCAACCTTCTGCGCGGCGGTGGACGGCTCCGGGAATGCGTTCAGCTATCGCGTCCCGCCGCCGTCCGAAGCTGTCCTCACCTTGGCAAAGACGAGGGTGTCTTACGGCGACGAGGAGAGCGACCATCTGAGGGTCAGGGTCTCCTCGCCCACAGGTACCCCCTCTGGAACGGTCACGATCAAGGTTGGAACAACTGCTGTCTGTACCGCCGGCCTCTCTGATGGCACAGCCTCGTGTGTTCTCTCGCGGTCGAGATTCGGGATAGGAGTTGCAGCCCTGCAGGCGTTCTACCCCGGAAGCGCTAGCTTCGCCGCGTCCAGCTCTGCAATCGAGACGCTCACTGTGATGAAGGAGCCGTCGAAGACGACCCTGTCGGTTTCTAAGGACCGAGTTGCCTATGGCGCAGAGAAGAGCGAACACCTAGTCGTCCAGGTTGTCCGGCGCTACTCGGGCACGGCAGTAGGACGCGTGAGCATCAGCACGGGTAGGACGCGGCTGTGCCTCGTCCCGCTCCGGTCGGGTCACGGTTCGTGCACGCTCTCGAACGACGAGCTCCACATCGGGACCCACAAGCTCATTGCGGCGTACACGGGAAGCACCACCGTGGCGGCATCAAGGTCTGTGGGAAGGCGCGTCTCGGTCCTCAGGTAAGGCGCGGTCAGGTCGTCTCCGAGCCGGCGGGAGATCGTGGCCGGCGAGCCTACGCCAAGGTGCGCTTCGTCAACGCGCCGTTCCAGTTCCTCTGCAGTCATT
This sequence comes from Acidimicrobiales bacterium, assembly GCA_050742375.1. GTDB lineage: Bacteria > Actinomycetota > Acidimicrobiia > Acidimicrobiales > Bog-793 > JAKATT01. The sequence continues at coordinate 5,965 of JBOGHY010000068.1, forward strand.
CTCCCGGTTTCTCGTCGGGCAGCCAGCTCGGTCCAGTCCGACAGCCTCATGACCGCGTAGGCGTCGGCCGTCGGGCGACCTGCGCCGAGCCGGCGACCCGCAAAAGCGGGCATCAGCAACGGACGCGTCGAAGGCCTCAACACCAAGGTCCGTCTGCTCGTCCGACGGGCCTACGGCTTCCATTCCGCCGAAGCAGCCCTTGCCCTGGTCATGCTCGCCTGCGGGCCCATAGAACTCAGACTGCCCCACGAACACACACCTCAGCTCGCCGCCGCATGATTCACACCAGCGTCAGGAGAGCCGAACGTTCGGTCGTGGTCGCGACGGTAAGAGCCCACCACAGGATAAACCGCGCGGAGTAGCATGCTCTCGTGGAGGCAAGCCGCGAAGAGCTCACCGTCATCTTCTCGACAGTGATGCCGCACCTGAACGAGCGTCAGCGTCGGGTGCTGGCGGGATCTGTCGCGACGGCGCTCGGGCGTGGCGGCAAGACGGCCGTCG
>JBOGHY010000069.1:0-4818 GCA_050742375.1 Acidimicrobiales bacterium
ACAAAGACTCGTCTCGGCCTACGACACGGCGACATACTTTTCCGGGCCGGAGCCGGGCGGCATACCCTTTGTCGACATGGGCAATCGCTTCATCGAGTCCGGTGCGCCCTTCTACTCGACGGCGACCCAGAACCCGCCGATCTCGCTCGCCGGCTACAGCTGGGCTCAGATCGTCGCCTCCCTCCAGGCCCCGATCGCAGGCAGCCCCGGGCAGGCAATCCTCGGGGCTGCAAACCATTACGTGGCGGCTTTCTGCCAGATGACAGGCGGCAAGCCCGGCTCGGTGTGCGACCAGAGCTTCGTGAAGGCCGCCGCCGCCACGCTCAAGTGAGGCCCCGATCCGATGCGTGAGTCTGACGAGGACGGCACCGGCGGGGTGATCGCAACGACGGTGGCGGGGAAGGCGAGCCGGTGGCACGAGGCGAGCCGGTGGCACGAGGCGAGCCGGTGGCGGCCGCTCGTCGCCACGGTCCTGTCGCTCTTCGGCCTCGGGGCGGCCACCTACCTCACCTACGTCCACTACACCGGCTCGGCCCAGATAGAGCGGAGCTGCGGCGGGCTGGGAAGCGCCGTCGACTGCCTGAAGGTCATCACGAGCGCCGAGTCGATGATCCTCGGGGTGCCAGTGGCGCTCTGGGGGGCGCTCTTTTTCGTCTTCATGGTCGGGATCAACCTGCCGCGGGTCTGGACCCACCCCTCCATCTGGGTCGCAAGGGCGAGACTGGCGACTTCCATCTGCTCGATGGGCTTCGTCATCTACCTCATCAGCGCCGAGGCCTTCGAGATTCACAAGATCTGCCTGTGGTGCACCGGAGTGCACGTCACGGCCTTCCTGCTCTTCCTCGTCATCGCCTCCGGCTGGCAGGACACCGGTTGGGCGCGCCTCGTGGCCAGCTATGACGCCGAGCTGGCAGGTCGTGGCGGGAACGGGGACGCCTGGAGCGGGGGCGCCGCCGACGGGAGCGCCGGGGACATCGAGACCGAGGACGCCGGCGTCGGAGCCTCTCTCTCTGCGCAGCGTGCGGCGGGCACCAATGCCTACTCGCGCCGCGTCCCGCGCGCACCGCGCAGCGAGCGCAAGCACGCCGGGGCCGGTCGCTGACACCAGGTAACCCCCGGGGCGCCGGCTCTGGGCAGGAGCGCCAGGACAGCCCGGAAGGCGGCGGGGCGCAGCACGAGAGACGGCGGAGCGCAGCACGAGAGCCGACGGAGCGCAGCACGAGACGACGCAAGCTCCCGCTTGGGACAGGCGTCTAACCTCAAAGCTTCCTCTGGAGGATTATGCCCACCCGAGCTCGATCCAGTCTTACTTTCGCGGCTGTGCTCGCCGCGGCCGCCCTTCTTGCCTCGGCCTGCGGGGCGACCGGCTCAGCCGGGCAGAACGGCACCCTGACACAGCCGAGAAGGGGCTCGAGCCCGCCGACTGCCAGCCGCCCCACCTCTCATCCAGGCTCGACGGCCCCGGCGCGCCGCTCCGGCACGAGCACAAGCACGAGCACGAGCACGAGCAGCACTACGACCACCACGGCGGCGCTGTCGGGGGATGCGACCGTCCTCGAGATCGGCGACTCCCTCGGCGAGGATCTCGGCTTCGGCATGGCCTGGGCGCTCTCCACCGACGCCAGCGTCCACCTCATCCAGGACGCCAAGGGCGACACCGGGCTCGTCAACGAGGCCTACTACGACTGGCCGGAGCACCTCTCGGCTGAGCTCGCCCAGTACCACCCGGAGATCCTCGTCGTCTTCCTCGGCGGCAACGACGTGCAGAATTTCTTCGACGGCTCCACCCTCGAGACCGTCGGCAGCCCAGGCTGGGACGCCGGCTACGGGGCAAGGGTGGGCAAGATGATGGATGAGGCGACGGCAGCCGGTTCCAGGGTGATCTGGGTCGGGATGCCCGTCATGTCGGATCCCGCGTTCTCGGCCCACATGGCCGCCTTCGACGCCATCTACCAACGCGAGGCAGCGGCCCATGAAGGCGTCACCTACTTCTCGTCCTGGCCGATCTTCAGCGGGGCCACCGGGCAATACGTCGCCACCAGGGTCGTGAACGGCCAGAGCGTGACGCTTCGCGATCCAGACGGCATACACCTCGACTTCGGCGGCGCAGACCTGCTCGGGGCGGCCGTGGTGAAGGAGATGGACCACCTCTACGGCCTCGAGGCCGTACCCCCGACGTCGATCCCCTGAGGGCACCGCCGCGCCGCCGGCGCTCGTCGTTCCGGACGCCGGAGCCTGAGCGGCGCTCCGGCCGCTGCTACGCGGAAGCGCGATCGGCCGCCTCGCCGGGCGGCGCCGGCGCAGCGACCACGGCCGCCATAGCCGGAGGCGTCTCCTCGGCGAGGTGCGACGAGGACGAGCCGGAGGCGCTGGCCGGGCCCCATCCACCGGACACGTCCTCGAGCGACCGGCGCGCGGGCTCCGGCAGCACAAGAGTGACGCCGATGCCGCAGAGCGCCGCCAGGGCCGAGATGGAGAGCATCCATCGCAGCCCGAGGGACGACTGCAGGGCAGGCACGAGGAAGACCCCTACGAAAGCCCCCAGCTTCCCGAGTCCCGCCGACAGACCGTGACCGGTGGCGCGCGCAGAGACGGGGAAGACCTCCGAGGGCAGCACGAAGGTGGTCGTGTTGGGCCCGAACTCGACGAAGAAGTAGCTGATCCCGAAGATGGCGAGGAACGGCGCCACGAGCGTCGTCAGGGGGGCGACGAGCCCGAGCGTCCCGAAGCAGGCGGCCATGACCCCGAAGCCGATCAGCTGGAGGCGCCGGTGCCCGATCCGGTCCATGAGAGCGACGGCAAGGAAGTAGCCCGGCACGGCGCACACGACGAAGATGCCGAGCGTCCAGGCGAGCTGCACGTCGAGGGAGGCCGAGGGGGCGACCGCCTTCAGGATCACGGGCAGCGAGAGCGTGTTCCCGTAGTAGGCGTAGTCGAAAAGGAGCCAACCGCCGGCCGTGCCGAGCAACAGCAAGAGCATCCTCGGGTTTCCGAGCAGCTGCCGCATTGTCGCCTGCCTCGCCGCGGCGGGTGGCGTCACCGCTCCCGCCCGACCGCCCCCCGAAGAAAGCCCCTCGCCGACGAGTCGCAGATCGGCGGCGGCCTTCGAGCCGTTCCCGCGCACCTGGGCTTCGTAACGGGGCGACTCGGGCATCTTGGAGCGGAGCCAGACGACACCGGCCGCCGGCAGGGCGCCCAGGCCGAGCAGGAGGCGCCACGTGAGTGGGTGCGCCACTCCCGAGGAGAGGAGGCTGAGCGCCACGAGGGGCCCGACGATGAGCCCGAGCGCCTGCATCGAGAAGACGAGGCCGACGAGGCGGCCGCGATCGCTGCGGTTGGAGTACTCGCTCATGAGAACTGCGCAGACGGGGTAGTCGCCCCCGATCCCGAGCCCGAGGACGAACCGCGCGCCGATGAGCCACCACAGATCCATCGAGAAGGCCGATGCGAGCGCCCCGGCGATCATCACCCCGGCGACGGTGACGTAGACGACCTTCCTGCCAAGTAGGTCGGCGATCCTCCCGAAGACCATGGCCCCGACGAAGGCGCCGAGGACTGCCGCACCGAGGACGAAGGAACGCTGGGTCGTCGAGAGGTGCCACTGCGCGGCGACCAGGGCAGCGACGGTGCTGATGACGAAGAGGTCGTAGGCGTCGGTGAAGAAGCCCACGCCCGAGGCGACGACCGCCCGGCGGTGGAAGCGGTTTCGGGGCGTCTCGTCGAGCACCCCGGCGACGTCCAGCCTGGCGTCGTCGACCAGCCCGAACGCGGTCACGGTGACAGCCTGGCGAGGTGAGTTGACCGGTCGGCAACGTGCAGGTGAACAAGAGGTGAACGGACGCCGAATTGTTCCGATCGGTTGTGCCGCGCCGCACTGTGCTGCCCCGCCGCCCTGTGTCAGCGGGCGAAGACGTGCCAGCCGAGCCACGCCCATCCAAGAAGGAGGGTGATCGCCCCGGCCCGGCGGCCAAGGAGCCGGCGGACGGCCGTCCCGAGGGAGTCGCTGCGCCGCCACCACCGTGCCACGAGCTCCACCAGCACCGCCGCGCCTGCGAGGACTGCCCAGATGCCGATAACAGCGCCGCGGCTCACCTGCGCGCTCTCCCCGCCGCCCGCAATCCTTCGCTCGAGCGCAGCGCGATCCAAAGGCCGAGGACGATCCAGCCGAGATAGGCAACCCCTCTGCCGGCTTCGTGGGAGGTGAGGCTCGTGAGGAAGAAGCTGAGCGTCGGGTGCGCTCGCCGCGGTGAGGCCGAGTACTCGAACAGCTCGAGGCCGCCGGCGGCGGCGCATATACAGATCCACGGGATCGCTCTCCGCCAACCGGGGCGGCGCGCGGGCGCCCGCCGGCCTGTCCCGGAGACGGGGCGCCTTCGCGAGCCGGCGAGGGCCGCGCCCCAGAGCAGCGCGATCCCGAGGGCCGTGACGACGTCGGCCTGGGCGCTGAAGGCTCTCGCCGTCGACGCCGTCGACGAGAGGGCCGCCACCGCGGCGGCGACAGCCACGGCGGCGCCGGGCGGTACGGCACTGAGCCCGGCGCGAGGGCCCGCCTCCCCCCGCCGGTGCCCGGAGCCCATTGCGCCAGCTTGCCGCAGCTTGGATCAGCTTGCCTGAGCTCGCCGCAGGCCGGCACTGCAATGGGAAAGCGGGGCACCGGAATGCAAGGATGCTCCCGGTGACGAGAGGCGAGACCCTGGAGGAGGCGATCGAGAGGGTGGGGAACCCTGTCGACCTCCTGCGCAATTCGCCAGCGCTGCCCTACACCTTCCCCGTGGCGCCGGAGTTCTCCAACTGGCGCTCCGAGCAGCTCGCCTGGCG
>JBOGHY010000070.1:0-11031 GCA_050742375.1 Acidimicrobiales bacterium
TCTTCTCTGTGTCCCACACCATCACCAGAAGTCACACGAGGGTTGGCGACTCTCATACGACCCCGAGACCGAGAAGTGGAGCTGGCTCCCGCCTTTGGAGAAAGAGGACTTTCGCCTCGACGACGACGTCGGCGCCCGGCCGCCCGGGCCAAAGAGCAACGAGGCGAGCGCCGACGATTCCGACGTCGACGAGCCCGGCACAGCACGGTCCGGCGGGGATGGCCCGGGCGAGGCTGGCCCGGGCGACGGCGGACCGGGCCAGCTCTGCTTCGCCTATCGATGCAGAGGCCCGACGGTCACGATCCGCCTCGCAAAAACGGCGTAGCCCAAGCTGGCGACCGGCGCGGCCCAAGAGTCGGTAGCAGGTTTTCGGGGACCCGACCGAGACCTGGAAGCGTTACCGGCGAGTTGCCTCCAACGGCGCCAGGGTTCGTTCGGGTGCCGAGCTACGACGACCCGCGTCCAGGGTTAGATCGGCAGATTCGTGCCGCATGCTGTCGGGCAGGGCCGCGCGGGCGCGACCATCGCCCCGCTTGGATACCTTCTGGAGATGAGCGAAGAGTCAGCGAATCCAGTCGAGTCGTCGACACCGTCGGCCTCCACCGCCTACCCGACGGGGCCGGGCGCCAGTCCGGCAGCCCCACCGGTCGCGGCGCCCGTCGACGACATCGTGACGACGAGTCACGAGCTCTCCCTCCCGACGGGCCGGCTTGCCTACCGCTCAGCGGCGGGCAGGGTCGTTCTCCGGGAGGAAGTGCACGAAGAAGGGGTGTTCCGTGGGCCGAGGCCCAAGGCCGAGATCTTCCTCGTCGCCTACGTTGCCGATCAGGGCGATCCGGATCGTCCGGTCACCTTCGCATTCAACGGCGGCCCGGGCTCCTCCAGCGTGTGGCTGCATCTCGGACTGCTCGGGCCGCGCAGGGTCGTCATGGGGGATGCCGGCGCTCTGGTCCCGCCTCCCTATGGTCTCACCGACAACGCCGAGAGCCTGCTCGCTCACTCGGATCTCGTCTTCATCGATCCGGTGTCGACGGGGTATTCGAGGGTCGTCGAGGGCGACAAGGCGGCCGAGTTTCACGGCTACCAGCGAGACCTCGACTCGGTCGGCGAGGTCATCCGTCTGTGGACGTCTCGGAACGACCGATGGCTCTCGCCGAAATTCCTCATTGGCGAGTCCTACGGCACCTTGAGGGCCGGGGCTCTCGCCCACCACATGCAGACGCGGTACGGCTTCGCTCTAAACGGTCTCATGCTGGTCTCGTCAGTGCTCGACTTCGGCACCAAGGCTGAGCGTGCGGAGGGGGACGATCTCGCCTTCGTCCTAGGCTTGCCAACCTTCGCCTGCCTGGCGCACTATCACGGCCTCGCGGGCGACAGGACTCTTGAGCAGGTTCGCCAAGAGGCCGAAAGCTTCGCCCTCGGCACGTACGCCCGTGCACTGTTGCTCGGACGCAGGCTGCCCGACGAGGAGCGGGCCGAGGTCGTTGCAACCCTCGCCCGGCTCACCGGGCTCGATCCCGGCTGGGTGGACCGCGCAGATCTGCGCATCCGTTCCATGCGATTCTTCCGAGAGTTGCTTCGCTCCCGCCGGCAGGTGATCGGCCGGCTCGACGGCCGCTTCACCGGGTTCGAGTCGGACGCGGTCGGCGAGGAACCGACTTCGGATCCGAGCTACTCGGCCATCCACGGGCCGTACGCGGCCGCCTTCAACCACTACGCACGGGTCGAGCTTGGGTACAACAACGACCTCCCCTACGAGATCCTCACTGACCGGGTTAAACCGTGGTCATACAAGGAGTTCGAGGGCCAGCACGTCACAGTGGCTGACCGCCTGGCGGCAGCCATGAGGGCGAACCCGCATATGCGGGTCCACGTCGCCGCGGGTTACTACGACGGGGCGACCCCGTACTTCGCCGCCGAGCACACCTTCGACCATCTGCGCCTGCCACAAGAACTGCGCGGAAATGTCTCGTTCCACTACTACCAGGCTGGCCACATGATGTACATCCACGAGGAGAGCCGCCTTCGCCAGTCTGCGGATTTGGCCGCCTTCGTCGCCTGAGCGCACCGGCGTGCCCTGCCGGCCGATTTCACGAACACACGCATGGGCTATCCGGATAACTACACCGGCCACTGCATAGGGGTTCGCGGTCCCTCCGACGAGTTCCCGAGTCGGGTACGGGCCGACCTCGGCTGCCGGTCACCTTCACGTGCACCGCTCCAGCACGATCATCCACCACTTGCTCGTCAGTTCGGGAAGCACTCGAGGAGCTGCCGGTGGGTTGCCGGGTAGTCGACCCCGGCCCTGGGCTTTTGAGAGCCACGCACCCACAACATATCGCGTGTGGTGTAGTTATCCGGATAGCCCGTACACACGTTCGTACTCGCTAGGCTCTCCGCATGGTCTCGCTGCAGCCGTCGCTTCTCGACGTGTGCTGTCAGCCCGAGCTGGGCCCGCTGGACATGGGGATCGATCGGATTCGCCTTGGCGCGGGGGCATGGGTAGACGTCGTGCCACTGTGGGCGAAGGGGACGAGCGACCTGTACTCGAGGTTGGTGGGCACGGTCCCCTGGCGTTCGGAGCGGCGCCGAATGTACGACCGCGTCGTTGACGTCCCGCGGCTCGTGAGCTTCTACGGAGAGGGCTCCCCCTTGCCCGATCCCGTTCTCGACGAGATGCGAACCTCACTCGGCTGTCACTACGCGGAGGAATTAGGGGAGCCTTTCGCCACGGTGGGCTTGTGCTACTACCGGGACGGTCGCGACAGCGTGGCATGGCATGGTGACACGATCGGCCGAGGCGCGACCGAGGACACCGTCGTTGCCATCTGCTCGCTCGGCGCTCCCCGCCGGTTCCTTCTGCGTCCGCGTGGAGGGGGTTCAAGCGTCGGGTATGAGCTAGGCGCCGGCGACCTCCTCGTAATGGGGGGAAGCTGTCAGAGGACCTTCGAGCACTCGGTGCCGAAGACCGCCCGCCCGAGCGCGGGTCGCGTCAGCCTGCAGTTCCGGGCGAGCGGAGTCCGCTGAGGTCCCAGGGCCCACGCTTCACTCGCCGAGAGCCGCCGGGCCACCGAACCCGCCGACGCCCTGCCGCCGGTGACAGAGATCCGCCGGCCTCCTCCGCCGAGTTCGCATACAGCCGCCAGCTGCACTCGTGCCCCGACGTCGGCGGAGGTAGCTTGCCCCAGTGCCCGCCTCCAAGACTGGTGTCGAGTTGGAGCGACTCACCCTCGCGAACGGTCTGCGCGTGGTCGTCGCGCCCGACCCCACGAGCGCTCTCGTCGGGGTCGCAGTCGCCTACGACGTCGGCTGGCGCTCCGAGCCGGACGAGCGCACGGGCTTCGCCCATCTGTTCGAGCACATGATGTTCCAGGGTTCGGCCCACGTCGCCAAGGTGGAGCATATGCGCCTCCTCGAAGCCGCCGGGGGCGTCTTTAACGGCCACACGATGGCGGACGTCACCTCCTACTACGAGGCACTCCCGGCCGGTGGTCTCGAGCTGGCGCTCTGGCTCGAGGCCGAGAGGATGGGATCTCTGGTCGTCACGGAGGAGAACCTGGCCAACCAGGTCTCGGTGGTCAAAGAGGAGATCAACGTCAACGTCCTGAACCAGCCCTACGGGGGCTTCCCGTGGATCCTCCTCCCCGAGATCGCCTTCGATACCTACCACAACGCTCACAACGGCTACGGAGCTTTCGAGCACCTCGAGAAGGCGACTGTGGCGGACGCCCAGGACTTCTATGAGCGCTACTACGCCCCCTCCAACGCCGTCGTCGCCGTCTCCGGCGGATGCGAGCCAGAGGAGGTGGCACTTCTTGCTGAGCGCCACTTCGCCAAGATCGCCGGGGTGCCAGCTCCCGATCACGGCCCGTGGCTTGAGCCGGCGCTCACCACCGAGCGCCGGAGGGTGGTCGACGACCTGCGGGCCCCCCAACCGGCCTTGGCCGCCGGCTTCCGGACGCCCGATCCGATCGCGAACCTGCAGGATCATGTCGCCTATGCCGTCGCGGCCATGGTCTTGGGGAGTGGCGAGGCGAGCCGCCTGCGCTCCCGCCTGATGCATCGCGATCGGACGGTTACCGATGTGAGCTGCGCGCTGGGCATCTTCGGGATCGACAACTTCTTCATGCGTGCACCGGTGCTGTTCCAGTTGGTCATGATGCACCCTGGCATCGTCTCCACCGACGAGTTGCTAGAGGTCGCGGTGGAGGAATTGGGGCGCCTCGCAGTCGAGGGCCCGAGCGGGGACGAGCTTGAACGAGTCTCGGCGACCTTCAGGTCAGCGTACTGGCGTGGACTCGACTCGGTCATGGAGCGATCCATAGCTCTCGCCCAGCTCGAAGTCATCCACGGGCGGGCCGAGCTGCTGGACGAGCTCCCCGACCTCGTGACAGCTGTTGAGCGTGAGGCTGTTGTAGTCGCAGCCGCCGACCTTGCCGCGCAACGGAAGGCCATCGTCGAGATAGTTCCGGGCGACCCTCACAGCGTCGGAGACTCGACGGGCTCCCTGCGCCCGGCGGACACGAAGCAGCGCTCTGGAGGGCGAGGCACCGGGTGACAGGAGGAGACACGTGACAGGAGGAGACACGTGACAGGAGGAGACAGGTGACAGGCGCCCCCTCGATTCTGGCTCCGCAGAAAGTCCGCCCTCCTCGCGTCCTCGAGACGGAGATGGCAGGCGGGCTAAGGGCACTATGCGTGAAGCGCTCGAGGATCCCCCTGGTCGAGCTGCGCCTTGCCTTTCCGCTTCCGGCTGCGCAGATCCGCAGGGGAGCAGAACCCCTTGTTATGTCGGAGTCCATGCTCGCCGGGACGGGCCGTCACGATCGTGCGAGTCTGGCTGACGCCGTCGGACGGCTCGGCGGAGCCATCGGGGTCACCGTCACCGGCGACTGCCTCATCCTCCACGCATCTGCGCTGGCGCCGAGGCTGGGCCGGCTCCTCTCGCTCGTTGCCGAGGTGCTCACCTCGGCTTCCTACGCTGCCGACGAGGTCTCGAGCGATCGCCGCAGGAGCGCGGACGAGGTGAGGCTTGCCCTCAGCCTCCCGGAAACGATGGCTGGCGAGGCGCTTGCACGGCGCTTGTGGGGACGGCATCCGTATGGGGCCGCGATGCCCCGCCCCGAGGTGGTCGAGCGAGTGGGTGCGGCCCGATTACGCCAGCTTCACTCAACTGTCCTACGACCCGCGGCGGGCTGCCTCGTCGTCGTCGGAGACGTGCAGCCCACGCGCGCGCTCGCGAACACCGAGGAAGCCCTTGGCAGCTGGCTGGAGACGAAGCCGGCGGAGAGCCAATCCCTCCCACCGCTGCCCAACGTCATGCAAGGCCCCATCCAGTTGGTGGACCGTCCCGGAGCGATCCAGAGCAACATCCGCATCGGGGGGCGCATGCCGAGCCGGAGTCGAGAGGACTGGCCGGCCGCCGCCATGGCCAATGCCGTCCTCGGCGGGATGTTCACCTCCCGGCTCGTTGAGAACCTCCGGGAGCGGAACGGCTACACCTACTCGCCCTTCAGCAAAGTCACTCATCTAAGGGCGGGCTCGGGTCTTCGGGTAGGCGCAGATGTGTCGACGGGCGTGACGGCTCCGGCACTTGTCGAGATGACTTACGAGATCGCACGCCTTGCGAGCTGCGGGGTGACCACCGACGAGCTCGAGCTCGCCCGCCGCTACCTCACGGGCGTCTTCCTCTTCGCGACCTCTACCCAGGTCGGGCTCGTCTCTACCCTCGCGATCCTTGCGGTGGCCGGCCTCAGACCGGAGTACCTGGCGCGCTACCCTGCCCGTCTCGCGACCGTCACGAAGGAGGAGGTGGACGGGGCCGCTGCTCGCTATCTAGCCCCTTCGACCCTCGCCACGGTCGTTGTCGGCGACGCCGAGGTCGTGACGGACCCGCTCGCTGCACTGGGGCAGGTCGAGGTACCGGCAGGCGACGGGCATGACCCGATCGCTCGCCGTACCCGGGCAGGTCGAGGCGCCGGCGGGTAACGGGTGAGGGACGGGTGAGGGTGTTCCGCCGGCCGCCCGCGGAAGGGCTGGATCCGATCGCGACCCGGCCGGGTGCACCGGGGGCCAGCCGTTTGCGTCCCGGCACCGGGCCTACCGGTAGTGGCAGCCGGCGCTGCGGGCCTGACACCACGGCGGCGGGCCTGACACCACGGCGCCAGCGCCCTGCCACCACGCGGGCCTGACACCACGGCGCCACCGCCCCGCCACCACGCGGCGGGCGGGTGCTCACGGGGGAGGGGGCACACCAGTGAAAGACTGCCTCTCGTGCTTGCACGCCGAGGCGACCAGGTTGACAACTACCACGGCGAGCTGGTGGCTGACCCGTACCGGTGGCTCGAGGACACGAACGACCCCGAGACCGCGGCGTGGATCCGCTCTCAGAACGAGGCGACCGAGGCGTGGCTCGAAGGCGTTCCCGCCCGAGGAGAGATTCGCGCCCAGCTCACAGAGCTGTGGGACTACCCGCGCTACGGCGTGCCGTTCGAGCGGGGAGGGCGCAGGTTCGAGGAGCGCAACAGCGGTTTGGAGAACCAGGCCGTCCTCTACGTGATGGACGGACCGAGCAGGTCAGACGGCCCGGACCACCCGGACCGCCCGGACGATCCGCACGGTGCAGCCGGTCCAGACCACCCGCACGGCGAGGGGAGGGTCCTGCTCGACCCGAACCTGCTCTCGGTCGACGGAACGGTCTCCGTGCCCGACGTCGAGGTGACCAAGGACGGCGAGCTCATCGCCTACGCCACGAGCGAGGCGGGGTCCGACTGGATGACGTGGCACGTGCGGGAGGTGACCACCGGGCTCGATCGCCCCGACACCGTCCAATGGTCGAAGTACTCGACCGCCTCCTGGCGCGCCGACGGGTCCGGCTTCTACTACACGGGCCTCGACCGCCCGGCCGAAGGGCGGGAGTACCTAGACAAGGCACCCCCGAGGCGCGTCATGTTCCACCGGCTCGGGACGTCCCAAGAGGACGACGAGGTCGTCTTCGAGGCTCCTGACCAACCGGAATGGGGATCGAAAGCCACTGTCAGTGAAGACGGGCGCTACGTGGCGATCCAGATCTACGAGGGCACGGCTCCCGAGTCCCAGCTGCACATGATCGACCTCGAGAAGCCCGAGCTCGGACTTCGGGAGCTCGTGGGCGACTTCTCCTCGAAGGTCGAGGTCGTGACGAACCGCGGGAGCACCTTCTACCTCGTCACGGACGACGGCGCCGAACGGCAGCGCCTCGTAGCGGTGGATCTCGAGCAACCAGACCGCGCCGCATGGCGCGAGGTGATACCTGAAGCCGAGGCGCTCCTGCTGGCGGCCCGGAACTGCGGCGGTCGCCTCCTTTGCCACTATCTCGCCGACGCCTGCTCGCGGCTCTCGGTCTTCTCCTTCGAGGGCGAGCACCTGCATGACATCGCTATCCCGCCCCTCTCGGCGCTCCTCGCCGAGCACGGCGAGGTCGGGGTGGAGGGAGGGCGCGAGAGCGACGTCGTGCACTTCGCCGTGACGTCGTTCACCGATTCCGGCTCGATCTGGCGTCACGACCTTGCGACAGGCGAGACCCGCCTCGTCCGAGCCTCCACCGCCCGCTTCGACCCGGACGAGCTCGTGAGCGAGCAGGTCTTCGTCACGGCCGACGACGGCACCTCCATCCCGCTGTTCCTGACGAGTCGTCGCGACGTCGCAGCGACAGGGGACGTGCCGGTGCTCCTGTACGGCTATGGCGGGTTCGACATCGCAGTGACGCCAACCTTCCGCGTCCCGTTCACGGCCTTCGTCGAGAGAGGTGGCGTCCTCGCCGTCGCCTGCCTGCGGGGGGGAGGCGAGTACGGCCGCGCCTGGCACGAGGCAGGCGCCCGCCAGAACAAGCAGCGCGTCTTCGACGACTTCTGCGACTGCGCTCGATGGCTTTCCTCCTCGGGATGGTCGGCGCCGGAGCACATCGCGATCCTGGGCGGCTCGAATGGCGGCCTTCTCGTGGGCGCTTGCCTGACCCAGCACCCCGAGCTCTTCGGGGCAGCCGTGGCCGAGGTGGGTGTCCTGGACATGCTCCGCTTCCACAAGTTCACGATCGGCTGGGCGTGGAAGAGCGACTTCGGCGATCCCGACGACCCCGAGCAGTACCGGTGGGTGCGTGCCTACTCACCCCTGCACCACGTCGAAGTCGGGCGCCGCTACCCACCGGTCCTCCTCACGACAGGCGACCACGACGATCGGGTCATCCCGGGGCACTCGTTCAAGTTCGGCGCCGCCCTTCAGGCCGCGCGGGGCGCGGCTGTGGCGTCGGAGGAGGGCACGCCCGTCCTTGTCCGCGTCGAGACATCGGCAGGGCACGGGCTCGGGATGCCGACCTCGAAGGCGATCGCCAAGGCTACCGACGTCTTGAGCTTCGTCGAAGCCTCGCTCGGCTTTTGAGCCCAGGTCGGCAGCGGGGCGTGCGAGGCTATGGCCGGCCGACGGGTGGCACCGCGCGTACGACGCAGACGTCCTCGCTCGCGAAGGTCTCGATCTGGGCGAGGGCGGGGCGTCCGGTAGCCTGCCAGGCTGGGCAGGGTGAAGGCGGGCTACGAGGGATCGGCTGAACCGCCTGTCCGCGGTGCTATACAGAGTCGGATCCTGCCAGGTCACCGTCGGCGTCGGTGCTCTCCGTGGCTGCCGTTCAACATGAGTGGAAAAGCATGACACCAGGTAAGTTCCTTGGAGTAGTGGGTACCGTCACCGTGCTCACAGCTGGGTTTGTGGTGCCACTTGCTTCAATCGCGTCGGCAGCTACGGTGCCCTATTCGGCGAAATGGGGAAACAAACATCTAACGACGATAACCTCACCTGCTGCGCCCACTACGACTACGAACAGAACTAGGGCCACGACTTCCAACGCATTGAGCTTCAACTTGGTCTGGGCCCACAGGCTGGATGATAAAGGGGCGCCGGTCGCCGAATCCTCGCCGATGGTTGCCACCCTCGACAGCCACGGGCCGGCGGTGGTGGTCGGCGACCGGGCTGGACACCTGTACGCCTACCACCTTTCAGACGGCTCACCCGTAGCGGGCTGGCCCGAGTCGGATGACGGCGGGCCGATCGACTCGACTCCTTCGGTCGCCCCCCTAAACGGGAGCAATTTGGACTCGGTGTTCGTGGGGACCGGCGACGCCCACGACCCCTCGGACGGTGCGTACGAGGCTTACGGGCCGACCGGTCAGCGCCTCTGGGACACCACGGCTCCGGAGAAAGCTGCCGGCGTGCAGGCATCTCTAACCGTTGGTGACTTGCAAGGCAGTACCGACGTCTTCGCAGGGACGCTGGGCCACTTGGCCTATGCGCTCAGCGCCACTTCGGGCTCTGTGCTGGCCCGGTGGCCGTTTTTCACCGCCGACACCGTCTTTTCGACAGCTGCAGTCGGCGACCTCTACGGCTCAGGCCAAGAAGAGCTCGTCGTGGGAGGGGCGTCCACCCACGGCACGGCATTTGGCGTCCAGTACCAAAACGGCGGCCACCTGCGCGTCCTCGACGCCCAAGGCCAGCTCATCTACGACTACAACACCAACCAGGAAGTGGACTCCTCGCCAGCGGTCGGCCAGTTCCTACCGGGTGGGGCGACGGGCATCGTCGTCGGCACGGGCTCCTATTACGCCGGCGCCAGCGACACCAAGGAGATACTCGCCTTCACCGACCGATTGGTGCCGGTCTGGTCCCAGACCCTCGACGGCTGCACGGCATCCAGCCCAGCTTTGGTGGCCATCAGTGGACAACTGGACGTCGTTGAGGGCACCGACGAAGGTCCCGCCAACTGTGGGGGGACAGACGCGGGCTCGGTGTATCTGCTCAATGGTCAGACCGGCGACGTACTGTGGCACGAGCCCGTGGCGGGCCGCGTGATCGGCTCGGTGGTGGCTGCCGATCTGACCGGTGAAGGTCAACCGGACCTGTTGGTCCCCACGACCCACGGCGTGGAGGTCCTCACCGAGGCTGGACAAGAGGTCACGGTGCTCGCGCCCGACCTTGGGTTGCAGAACTCGCCCCTCGTCACCGCCGACGCCAACGGCACGATCGGGATCACGGTCGCCGGCTACAACGGCAACGACCAGGGCGTCATCCGTCACTTCGAGATCCCGGACTCAGACGGCGCCGCGATGGGTTCGGGGTCGTCCCCCAGTTCGGGATCGTGGCCCATGTTCCACCATGACACCTCGCTCAGCGGAACGAGCGCGCCCCTCCCGTACCTCGGCACCTTGACCCCGACCGACCTGGTGGCCAAGGCCGGCAACGGCGAGGTCAGGCTGTCCTGGGCGGCGCCCGGCACCGGGGAGGCCACCGGCTACAACGTGTACGAAGGCACCTCACCTGGCCAGTGGGGCACCCCGGTGAACGGTCAGTGGACTCCGGTGAACGGGGCGATGCCCATCACCGGCACTGGCTACACGGTGAGCGGCCTCAGGAACGGGACGAGGTACTACTACATGGTGACTGCCCTCGAGTCCGCTGGGGAGGGCGCTCCTTCCAATGAGACGAATGCCGTCCCCAGAGCTTTCTACCCCGCCTTCACCGCCGATAGCCCGCCGACCTCGGCGACCGTGGGTGCCACCTACGGGCCCTACACCTTCGTGGCACGCGGTCACCCGACGCCCACCTTCCGCGTGTCGAGCGGCACGCTGCCGCCGGGGCTGACGCTCGGCACCAAGACTGGCGTGCTTTCGGGGACACCCGAAAGCGCCCGTCGCTACACCTTCGAGCTGACCGCGACCAACAGCGCTGGCTCGACGACCAGCTCCCCGATCACGATCACCGTCGGCTCGCCTACGGCAATCCCCTACAGCCCTGTCCCTCCCACCCGCATTTGCGACACGCGGACGTCCAACCCCAGCCATCTGTCGGGAGAGGCCGCCCAATGCAACGGCCACACCATCCGAGCGAGGGGGACCTTGACCGTAAAGGTGGCTGGGGAGGGCTTCGGGGTGCCCGCTGGAGCAAAGGCCGTGGTCATGAACGTGACGGTGGTCAACCCCGCGGGCCCTGGGTATCTGACGCTGTGGC
>JBOGHY010000071.1:0-8681 GCA_050742375.1 Acidimicrobiales bacterium
GACGCAGACGAGCGCGATCAACGGCACCGCTCAGGACGGTTACAACACGGCGGTGACGTTCTCGGGACAGAACCTCGACGAGAGAATCACCTCCGTTCCAGAGCCGCCCGGCTCGTCCAAGTCCTTCTCGACAGACGACCGGTTCGTCGACGGCCAGTTCTACATCTATACGCTAGGACCGAACGACGTGCCCGAGTGGTTGCACGACACAAACAGCGCGGACGACGCGGCCTCCATGCAGTTTCCCGACCCGCGTACCCTTTACATCGCGATCAGCCCAAGCGCGCAGTTCGTCGTCGATGGAACGACCACGATGAAGGGCGAGACGGTGACGCATCTGGTGGCTGGCAATCCCTCTGCGATCAGCGGCTCGGCGCTCGGAAGCCTCGCCGGTGGCACGTTGACGTCGTTCGCGATCTGGGTCGACGGGAACGACGTCGTGAGACAAATCGCGCTCTCGACCTCGTCGACGAGCCAGGTGTGCCAGATCAAGACGCTGACGCACGCCGCAGCGCAGGGCGCGTCGCCCAAGCGCGGTTGGGTGTTCACCACCCCGGCGATGAAGGATATGAAGGAGCTGAAGGCGTCCGGGGCGTGCGGGTCGCAGACGACCACGACAGATGTTGTCGTGGCCTTCACCGACCTCGGCACTCCGCAGGCCGTGAGAGTGCCGGTTGGTGCCGTCGACGTCAACGGCAAGGGCTGAGCCTTCGATCTCGGGAGTCAGGGCGCAGGTCTGCCTTCGAGCGGACCTGCGCCCTTCTTCGCGTCCCTGCTGCTGCCAGCGAGGCGTCAGGCGCCTCCGTTGTGCCTCGACCCGCAGCTACCTGAACACGAGGAAGGGCGTGTGTCTCTACTCGGGCGGTTCGGGTGTGGCGAAGTAGTCGCCGAAATCGAAGTCAGGCGGCGATCCGAGGCGCTCTGGCGCCGGCTCTCGGGCCGGGACGCTCCCTCCGACTCCACGTGACTCGGACGAAGCGGGCGGGCTGGGAGGACGGGCCTCGCCGGGCGTGCCGGCCTCGCCGGGCGTGCCGGCCTCGCCGGAGATCGCCCTTACGGCGACAACTCCGGAGTCGGCATAAGCGGTCATCCAGCGTCGCAAGAGCCGTGGCTCCATCGGGGTTGCCACGTGAAAGCCCTGTACGGCGTCGCATCCGAGTGTCGTGACGGCACGCAGCACCTCGGGGGAGTCGACGCCCTCGGCGATGACCGAGAGGTCGAGGCTGTGGGCGAGGTCGACTACGGCCCGGACTATCGCCCGGGCGACGTCGTCGCCGCCGAGCGGCTTCACGAAGGACTTGTCGATCTTCACCGAACTGACCGGGAGGCGCTGCAGGTAGGCGAGGGACGAGTACCCCGTGCCGAAGTCGTCGAGGGCGAAGCGGATCCCCCGGTCGGTGAGCGCCGCCAGCGAGCGTAGGGCCCCCTCTGGATCGAGCATGACGGCGCTCTCGGTGATCTCGAGCTCGAGGGCGGTGGCAGCGAGCCCGGAGCGGCCGACGGCGGACATGACCGTGTCGAGGAGCGCCGGATCGTGCACGGTCGCGGCCGACAAGTTGACCGCCACGGGCAGCTCCCAGCCTGCCCGATGCCAGGATGCGCACTCGGCGAGTCCGCGGGCGAGCACCCAGTGGGTCATCTCCCGCACTATGCCGGTCTGCTCGGCGAGAGGAATGAACACGTCGGGCAGGAGCAGCCCCCGGGTGGGGTGGTGCCAGCGGACCAACGCCTCGACACCGGCCAGCCTGCCGCTGCGGGTGAGGACCTTCGGCTGGTAGTCGAGGGTGAGCTGTCCCTGCTCGATGGCATCGGCCAGCTCGCTTGCAAGGGCCAGGCGCGAGAGGCTGGAGCGCTCGAGGTCATCGCTGAAGCGGCGCACGCCCTGATGGTCCGACTTGGCCTGGTACATGGCGGCCTCGGCCCTGCGCAGCAGAGCCGAGATCTCGAGCGGCTCTCCTTTGGCGTCGACGTCGGTCGAAGCGATGCCGACGCTGCCCCGCAGGCGCAGGCTCACCCCTCCGACGTCGAGCGGCTCGGCGAGAACGCTGAGCACGTGGTTGGCGAGCTTCTGCTCTTCCTCGGCTGTGGTGATCCCCTGCGCGATGAGGGCGAACTCGTCGCCGCCCAGGCGTGCGACGACCTCGACCGGAGGCCCGATGGCATCTAGGCGGCGGGAGACCTCGAGGAGCACCAGGTCACCGGTGGCGTGGCCGAGGGTGTCGTTGATCTCCTTGAAGCGGTCGATGTCGAAGACGAAGAGGCTGCGCTCGGCGCCGCTCATCGGAAGGCGGCTCGAGGCCAAGTTCGCCGAACGGACGTTGTGCTCGGCGAGCACGAGACGGTTCGGTAGCCCGGTGAGGGGATCCTGCAACACCTGCTCGCGTATGGCCAGCTCGGAGCGGTGACGGTCGACGGCGGCGGCGAGCACGTAGGCGACCGCTTTCACGTAGTTGAGGTCCTCGTCGGCGAAAGGCTCGTGGCTCCGCCGGCCGGCGCCGAGCACCCCGACGGGCGCGTCCTGGCCGGGGATCGGCACCTCGACCACGTTGACCGCGCCGGCGCGGGTCCACAGATCGGGCACGTCGAAGCGCTCCTCGAGGGCGAGATCGTCGGAGACCACGGTCTCCTGGGTGACGAGGGCGAAGCTCGCCGGCGACGACGTCGGGTCCGCCGACAGGATCTCGCCCGGGCTCGTGTCGTGGCCGAAGCTCGCCGACAAAGTGAGGAACTCGGTGTCGGGGAGCACCTCGAAGACGTGCACGATGTCGACACCGACCTGGCTCGCGAGCAGCGAGACGGCGTCTTCGACGAGGCCGCTGTACTGAAGGCCGGCGAGTGCCCAGCGGCCGAGGTCGGCGAGGGCCGCCTGGCGGTCGGCCGTGGCGAGCATGCGATCCTCGGTCGCCCGCTCGTCGGTGACGTCGCGCAGCGAGACGACGAATCCGCCCACGGCGGCGTCGTCGGTCATGTTGTCGCAGCGGACGGAGATCACGCGGTAGTCGCCCGAGGCGTGGCGCATGCGGAGCTCGGCAGACGACTTGCTGCCGGGCCGCGCGAGGCCCTCGCCGATCGTGGACTGTGCCGCCTGGCGATCCTCTGGGTGGGCGAGGGAGACGACGTCGAGAGCGTCGCCGACCTTCCAGGGGTAGCCGAGCAGGTGCTCGGCAGCCGGGTTGACATAGCGGACCGTGCCTTCGGGGGCGAGCACGAGGATCACGTCCGAGGCGTGGTCGACGAGGGCGGCCTGACGCCTCGCCGTGGCGAGGATGGTCGCCTCGGCGGCGACGTGGGCCGAGACGTCGACGCCCACGCCGGCGAAGCCCTCCACCCCGCCGTCGTCACCCCGCAGAGGCGTCGCCCACAGCTCCAGCTGCAAGCCGTCGAGCTCTATCGGCTGGGCGCTCACCGGGTCCCCCTGGAGGCAACGGCGCGTGACCTCGACTGCGACGGGATCACCGGCGAACAGGTCGGCGAGCCGCCGGCCGACCGCCGAGCCCAGCCCCGTGGCCAGGCGGTGCGAGAGGCCACCCTCGAGTGTGGTGACAAGGCCCTCGGCATCGCAGCCTAATAGCAGGACCGGCCCACTGCGCGAGACCGTCGAGAGGGATGCCTCCCGCGCCCGCACGGCCCGCTCCTGCAGCTCGAGCTCCTCGAGGCGGCGGTCGCTCTGCAGGCTGCGATAGCGGTCGTCGAGCGCCACGGCGAGGCGCTCGCCGAGGTGGCGAAGCAGGCTCAGGTCGAGCTCGGTCAGCTCCCCCAGCAAGGGCGCACGCAGGAGCCCGAGGATCCCGACGGTGTGCTCGCGCGCCCGCAGCACGACGAGGGTGAGAGTCGTCTCTCCGGAAAGGGCCAGCTGGGCGGCGGCGTCCGGGTCGGCCCAGCCGGCGATGTCCTGCCATCGAAAGCCCCTCGTCGTGGTCGGAACCGCCGTCACGAGCGCTCCGGCGAAGTGCTCGCCAGCAGCAAAGTGGCGCGACCCCGAGACGGCGAGCTCGACGAGATGGTGGCGCGCCGGGTCGGGGTCATAGGCGGCGGTTCCGTCGAGGAAGCGACCGGTGTCGTCGAAGAGCCAGATGACGCAGGACCCCCCGAGAGCGCTTCCGGTGGTGCGTGCCACGAGGGCGAGCAGCTCGGTGTGACCTCCGGCGACCTCCAGCAGGGCGGGCGCGACCTGGTCGAGTATGGAGACCACGGGGGAAGCCGAGACGCCGGTCGGTTTCGGATCCTCGCCCATCGGCGCCCTCAGGGTCTCGCTCACGTGTGGGTGGATGCCGGCAACTCGTTCCTGGCTCCTTGCACCAGCGCCTCCCGGGCCAGGATAGTGGTGCTACCGAGGACCGTCGTGGACATCGCCCGTCCGCCACCTGACCGGTTCCACCTGGCCCCTAGGCTGAGCGACGATCACGCCGGCGCGGCGTGCGGAGCGAAGGGAGTGCCATGCAGAGCACCATGCAAGAGTCGCCGCTCCTTGTCTCTGAGATCTTCCGGCACGGCCATCAGGTGCACGGCATGAGCGAGATCGCCACTTTCGAGGGCGACTCGTTCCGCCGGGCGAGCTTCTCACAGGTGGCGCGGCGGGTCGAACAGCTGGCCGGGGCACTGTCGCAGCTCGGGGTCGGGCCCGGCGAGCGGGTGGCCACCTTCTGCTTCAACCACCAAGAGCACCTCGAGGCTTACCTCGCCGTCCCGTCGATGGGCGCCGTGCTGCACACGCTCAACATCAGGCTCTTTCCCGAGCAGCTGCGATACGTCATCGACCACGCAGAGGACAAGGTGATCATCTGTGACGCCGCCGTAGCGCCCCAGCTCGCCCGGGTCGTGGACTCCTGCCCGAGCGTGCGCCACATCGTCGTCGTGGGCGGCGAGGATGGCGATCTCGGGGGACTCGGTGAGCATGTCGGCTACGACGAGCTGCTCTCGTCGTCGAAGCCCGGCTACGACTGGCCCCGCCTCGACGAGACCTCGACGGCCGCCATGTGCTACACGAGCGGGACCACGGGCAGCCCGAAAGGCGTCTGTTACAGCCACCGCTCGACCTACCTGCACTCGCTCGCCAGCACCTCGGCGGCCACTCTCGCCGTCTCGGCCGACGACACCATCCTTGTCGTCGTGCCGCAGTTCCACGCCAATGCCTGGGGCATCCCCTACGCCGCATGGCTGGCGGGCGCCGATCTTGTCATGCCCCAGAGGTACCTGCAGGCCGCGCCCCTCGTGCAGATGATCGAGTCCGAGCACCCGAGCCTGGCCGGAGCCGTCCCCTCGATCTGGAACGACGTCCTCCGCTATGCCGAGGCCCACGGTTCGGATCTGTCCTGCTTCCGATCGATCATCTGCGGAGGATCGGCAGTGCCGCGCTCGCTCATGGAGGCCTTCGAGGAGCGCTTCGGCGTCCCGATCATCCAGGCCTGGGGCATGACCGAGACGAGCCCCCTGGGAGCGGTCGCCCATCCCCTGAGAGGCACCACCGGAGAGACGGCATGGTCATACCGTTCCAAGGCAGGGAGGGTGGCTTTCGGCGTGGAGCTGCGGGTGGTCGACGGGTCCGGAGCCGTCGCCCCACGTGACGGCACGACCGTCGGGGAGCTCGAGGTGCGCGGGCCGTGGGTGACCGCCTCGTACTACGGCGACGACGACACCGGCCGCTTCCACGACGGATGGCTGCGCACGGGCGACGTCGGTACCCTCGACGAGCTCGGCTACATCACGATCACGGACCGCACCAAGGACGTCATCAAGACGGGCGGCGAGTGGATCTCCTCGGTCGAGCTCGAGAACGCCCTCATGGCGCACCCCGGCGTCTTCGAGGCTGCCGTCGTGGCCGTGCCGGACGAGCGCTGGGACGAGCGCCCCCTCGCCTGCGTCGTGCTCTGCGAAGGCGCTGTCGCCGGCGCCGAGGCGCTGGCGCAGTTCCTCCTCGACAAGGTGGCACGCTGGTGGGTGCCCGAGAGATGGGCCTTTATCTCCGAGGTGCCGAAGACGAGCGTGGGCAAGTTCGACAAGAAGGCGCTGCGGGCAAGCTATGCGAAGGGCGACCTCGACGTCGTCTCGACCACCCTCCCTGCGCGCTGACGTCGCCACCGCCCCTATCGCGATCTCGCCGTGGCCCCTCGCCTCCGCCGAACCGACGAGCGCGCCGAGGAGATCGCCATTGCCCTCGAGCATCTCGCCGAGGAGCTTTCAGAGCTCGCCATGGACGTCCTTCGCGACTCGCTCGACAGTGCCGAGGGCGACACTGTCTGGGGCGACGCCAGAGAGGGTGGCCCCGGTCAGAGCTTCGCGGACGAGGCCGAAGCTGCGCGCCGGGACGAGCGTCGGCTGAACCGGGCACGCGGCGCCGTCCTCAAAGCCGCCGGGCTGCTCCGCGAGCGGGCCGACTGACAGGGACCGGGCCAGACCGGCGTCCGCCGAGGTGCTCAGCGCCTTGTTGAGCCGGCATCGCCCTCTATCTCGTTCAGGGCGTCGATGAGCTGGCGGAAGCGTCCCTGGAGCTTCAAGTTGAGCTCGAGGGCGACACGGGGCAGCTCCAGGTGATCGCGGTCGGCCCGCTCGGGGCCCAGCGGCTCCGTGCGCCAGATTCCCCGCGCCGAGCAGCAGTCCGAGAAGCGCTCGTTGAGAACCGCCAGCTCGTCGTCGTTCGGGGCGAGGCGGAGGCGGACAACCATCACCTCGCCCACGAAGCGCCGGGAGTGGTAGTTGCGGTAGAAGCCGAGGATCTCCTCGACGGCGACGTCGACGTCGTCGGTGATCTTGTAGAAGGCGGCGTCCTGCGGCCCGGCAAGGCCCTTTCGTATCACCTGGCCGCCGACAAAGGACTCCCATGACTCCCAGTAGAGCTCGCCCGGGATGTCGACGAGGACTATTGGGGCCGGCTCCGCCTTTCCGGTCTGCAGCAGGGTGAGCAGCTCGAAGCACTCGTCGAGCGTCCCGAAGCCTCCCGGCAGCACGGCGAAGGCCGCCGACTCCTTCATGAGCATGAGCTTTCTCGTGAAGAAGTACTTCATCTCGACAAGCCGGCCCTCGGCCGCCAGCTCAGGATGGGGAATCGACTCGAACGGCAGTCGGATGTCGACCCCGATGGCCATTTCCGGCCCGGCCCCCTCCGTGCCGGCCGCCATGATGCCGGGGCCTGCGCCGGTGACGACCATGAAGCCTTTGGCGGCGAGGCGAGCGGCGAGCTCGCGCGCCTGTTCGTACACGGGGTCATCGGGCTTCGTCCGCGCCGAGCCGAAGATCGTCAGCTTCGGGATGCCGCGGAAGGGGCCGAAGAGCCGGAACGCCATCGCCATCTCGGCGAGGGCGGCGCTGGCGATCTTGAGGTCGAGGCGCGTCGGGGTGCCGTCCGCCAGGCTGATCGCGGTCGCAAAGAGGTCGCGAAGCAATCCCCGGTTCCCCTTCACCTCGCTCAGGTCGAGGATCTGCGACACCAGGGTGGCCGCCTCGGCTGAGACCGGTCGGCCCCTCGCGGTCTCCGCGGCCCCGACCGCCTCCTCGTCTGGCGAAGCGATGTCCTCGCGGTGAGCCGCCGGCGCGGCGCGATCAGGACCTCTCACCGGGCGGCTCACGCCATGGCTCCGGCGACTCGCCCGTAGAGCGTCGTTCGCTGCTCGAGCGCGCGACCGAGACCGCCCGCGATGTCGCCGAAGCCGGCGGCGTCCATGCTCTGGCCGTGCTCGGCTCCTGCAGCGCGGGAGATGTTCTCGTCCATGAGGGTGCCACCGAGGTCGTTGCAGCCGGCCGACAGGAGCTGGCGGGCCCCCCTCGAACCCATCTTCACCCAGCTCACCTGGATGTTGTCGATCAGACCGTCGTAGGCGATCCTCCCGACGGCATGCATCAGCAGCGCCTCGCGAAACGTCGGGCCCCGCCGGGCGCGCCGCTGCAGGTAGAGCGGTGCCGCCATGTGCACGAAAGGAAGCGGCACGAACTCGGTGAAGCCACCGGTTCGGGTCTGGAGCTGCCGGGTGGCCACCAGGTGGCGCGCCCACGAGCGCGGCGACTCGACGGCCCCGAACATGATGGTCACGTTCGAGCGGAGCCCTACCCGGTGCGCCGTCTCGTGCACCTCGAGCCAGCGGGCGGTCGAGATCTTGTCCGGGCAGAGCACGGCTCGCACGTCGTCGTCGAGGATCTCCGCTGCCGTGCCCGGCAGGCTCTTGAGGCCGGCGGCTTTCAGGCGGCCCAGGTATGACTCCAGATCCTCGCCGAGGCGCCGCGCCCCCTCGTGCACCTCGAGGGCCGTGAAGCCGTGGATGTGGATCCGCTGCGAGGCCTTCCGTACGGCGGCGAGCACGTCGAGGTAGTACTGGCCGTCGAAGCTCGGGTGGATCCCTCCCTGCAGGCAGACCTCGGTGCAGCCCAAGGCGTCAGCCTCGGCGACTCGCCGGCTGATCTCGTCCAGGTCGAGAAGATAGGGCGAGCCCCTCAAGTTGAGCGAGAGGGGCCCCTTCGAGAAGGCGCAGAAGCGGCACTTGAAGGTGCAGACGTTGGTGTAGTTGATATTGCGGTTGACGACGTAGGTGACGACCTCGCCGACGACCCGGCGCCTCAGCTCGTCCGCCACCTCGGCAACCTCACGCAACTGCGAGCCGCGCGCCCCAAAGAGCGCCACGATCCCGTCCTCGTCGGGAGCCTCGCCGGCGAGGGCGACCGCGAGGACCTCCGAAATCCTGTCGGCGCGGCTG